>CAZQVX010000074.1:0-5517 GCA_964596845.1 uncultured Syntrophomonadaceae bacterium
TAGCGGCAGCAGCCGCGGTGACTGTCCCCGGGCCCCTCCTTTTTTGGACGCATGGTTTCGCAGCAGGTCTGATGCGACGTGTCCGCGGCAGCATCCCCGGCGCCCGGGCCGCCCTTAACCCTCTCTGTGCCCGGCTCATCCCCTAATTCAAGAGTAGGGTCGAAGAAGAAATCATCATCCTCGGCAGGGGCTAAATTGTTCATCACCCAGATCTGGTCTGCAGTGCAGTAGTCCCCTTTGCCCCAGAATTCGCAGCTGTGCACTGTACACCTTACTTCCGTCGTCATTTTCTACACAACCTCCTCGAGAGCTGCTTTTTCTAGTAGGATAGCCGCGATTACCCTGCTCTATCCTGTCATTATTCGCCAGCAGGACGCCTATGAGATCCGTAAAAAAGCCCGGCGGCAGGATTTTGCCGGTTTTAATCGAAAATTAAGATATCCGGTTTATGGAGCCAATACCTGGATCAATCTAATCTGCAAAGGGGTCGGGAAAATGCAGCGTTACCGGTGGGCCGCTTTCCTGGCGGTCACCTCGCTGACCATGCTGGGGCTCATCTACATGCAGTATAGCTATGATCTGCAAAAAGAGAGATACCTGTTGTTGGACCGGCAGATCACTCATCTGGAGGAAGTTAACATAAACACTACCCGGGAGCTCAACGAAGCGCACGAGGAGAACCGCGAGCTGACCCAGGACCTGCAGGATGCTGTAACCAGGATGGAAACTGTGGAGAAGCGGAACAGTGAACTTGAAACCATCCTTTTCAACCAGCGGCAGACCTATCGCAGCGCCGTAGCCATGCAGGGTTCAATCATGTCCGTTCTGACCAAATCCGACTTTACCGCCACCCAATACGAAAGAGCCTGGGCCAGGCTCGGCGCTCATGGGCTTAAAGGCACCGGCGATTCTCTGGTTCGGGCGGAAGAGCTCTACCAGGTAAACAGCCTGGTCCTCTCCGCCATCGCCTACCTGGAAAGCGCCGGGGGGATGTCGAAACTCGCCCGGGAAAAGAACAACCTCTTCGGGCTGGGCGCCGGCGGGGCCAACCCCTACCAGAGCGCCCTTTCCTTCTCATCCCGGGATGAATGCATCTGCTATTCCGCCGGATTGCTATGCCGGCGTTATGTAAGCCGGGGCTACCGGGGGGACTCCCTCACAGCTATCGGCCCCCGCTACGCTGAAGATCCGCTCTGGGCCGAAAAAGTAAGCCAAATCATGGCGAAGATTGCCCGGGCTGCCATCCCCGGCGGCAGGTGAGCTTACTTCTTGAAGGGGGCGCCGGTGCATAGAATGATAATGCTATGCACTCGGGAAGCCTGAAATCTACGCTGATCAAAGGGACCATCCAGCTGGCGGCGGCGGGAATCCTGGTCCGGATTATCGGCCTGCTCAACCGGATGGCCCTTTCCCGCCTCATCGGGGCCGAGGGGCTCGGCCTTTTGCAGATGCTCCTGCCGCTCTATGCCCTGCTGGTGGTGATCACCGGCCTGGGGCTCTCCGGGGCGGTCACCAAAATGGTCGCCGACCGCAGCGCTACGGGAGATCTCGCCGGCGGGCGCCAGGTGGGGCAATTTGCCCTGCGCCTTGTTCTCGCCTCCGCTGCGATCATCAGTGTACTCCTCTGGCTTGCACCGGCATTTTCTTTAAAATTTATCCCCGACCGGCGCATCATCGCCGTCCTCAGGCTGATGCCGGCCGCTTTCATTTTCGCCGCGCTATCCTCAATTTTGCGAAGCTACAGCCAGGGCCGGGGCGAGATGGCCCCTACAGCTCTCTCACAGGTGGCCGAACAGGTGGTCCGCGTCTGCATAGGGCTGGCTGCCGCCTATTATTTGCTCCCCTACGGCCTGGAAAGAGCCCTTGTCGGCTTTTTCGGCGGGATTATTGCCGGAGAGATTGCCTGCCTGGGCGTGCTCTGCCTGATGCAGCCCTCCGCAGAGCGATGGCGGCCGCTGCCTTTCGACCACAGGCCGCCTCCCCCCATGCTGAAAGAGATCTTCTCTCTGGCTCTACCCATCCTGTTCATCCGCCTGAGCACCACCATTGCGCAATCCTTGGAGTCGCTCATGATCCCCTCGCGTCTGCAGGCGGCCGGTTTGACTGTCGACGGGGCGACAGCGCTTTTCGGCCAGTTTGCCGGGATGGCCCTGCCCCTTCTCTTTCTGCCCACAGTTTTGATCATCCCCCTGAACACCACCCTGGTGCCGGCCATCGCCGGCGCAGTCACCCTGCGCCTGCGCAGCCGCCTGGAGACGCTGGTCAACCTTGCCCTGTGGGGGACCCTGGCGGTGGGATCGCTTTCGGCGGCGCTGCTCTACCTGGCCGCTGATCCCCTTTCGGCAGTGCTCTACGGCAGTACCGCCCCGGCAGGCCTGGTCGCCGGGCTGGCCCCGGTGGCCCCTTTCGCCTACCTGCAGTTTACCACCGCCGCCATTCTCCACGGCATGGGCCGCCCCGGTGTCGCCGTGGCTACAGATCTCGCGGGAACCGCCGTCAGCCTGGCCGTCATCTATCATTTCACAGCTCTGCCGCACTGGGGCATCAACGGCGTTACCTGCGGCTACACCCTGAGCTTCATCATCATCGCGCTGCTCGATTATTTCTTGATCCAGCGTTTTATAAAAAAAGTGCGGTAGAGATATATCAGGGCGGCGATACCGAGGAAGAGCGGTAACAAAAACCAGGGTGAAAGTGAGGTTATAATTTTCAGAAGTCGAAAAATAAGGCCTGCCGCGCTGGTAAAAACTATGCTCCAGCCGATGACCCAGAGGCTGAATAACAGCCCTCCCAGGGCGGTGGAGACGATAAAAACAAATAAATTCATATGCATCGCTCCGGCGGGAAAGGAGATAAAGGTGCGCGTTACCCCCCAAAGCTGCCCGGCAAATATAGAGTAAGTGCCGTACTTCTCGATAAAAGCATTGACCTTCGCAAAAGGAGAAGGGCGATCATCGGGTCTAGCCTTCGCCCGGTGGTTACGAAACAGATTTCCCACGATCCGTCCGAGATTGGCGCCCATAGAACCTATTAAGTAGCTAATCATGCTGCCCAAGATAATCCCCACGGTAGAGGCTAGCAGCAGCGCCCAGAAGCCGGTCCGCCCGCTCAAGATCATACCGCCGGCGGACAGCAGGACCACGGTGGAGGCAAAGGGGACCCCCGCGCTTTCCACAAGCATGGCTGCAGCCACGCCCCAGGGGCCGTACTTCTGAACGAGTCCGCCCAGGATCTCCTGAAGGCTGATTAGAAAATCCGGCAGTTCCATCTGTTACTCACCGCACATCGCTGCATACATGCCCCAGGCTCCCGCCTCCGGTTCAAGGCGGGCCGCCACCACCTCAACCTGCGAAACCTTTACCGCCGGTGGAACAGCGATCTCGTTAATTTTAGCCTGAAGCGCTGCGATGAGGGCGGGCCTGTGCCGGGCCACCCCTCCACCGATGACCAGGCAGGAAGGGTTCAGCAGAGTAACCAGATTGGCCAGGGCGGTGCCTATATCGTCGGTCGCCCTCTCAATAATGGAGCCGGCCAGGGAATTTCCCGCCGCCGCCAGATCGAAAACAGCGGCGGTATCAAGCGGCCCCACACCGGGTTCTCTTTCATCCCACAGGCTCCTGGCGCTGCGGGCCACCCCCTCGCCGGAAGCCCAGGCCTCCAGGCAGTCCAGACCGCCGCAGCCGCAGCGCCGCCCCTTGCCGAAGCGCTTGATATGGCCGATCTCGCCGGCAAAACCGCCGCTGCCCCGGTAAATCTTTCCGTCCAGGTAGAGCCCCCCGCCGATACCTGTGCTGATGGTGATATAGGCGGCATGGCGGTGGCCGCGGGCGGCGCCGTATGTCACCTCGCCCAGAACTGCGGCGTTGGTGTCATTGTCCAGATAGACGGGGCAGCCGCAGCGATCCTGCAGCAGGCTGCGGAAAGGGACGGGCTCATGCCAGTCCAGGTTCGGGGCCTCATGGATGACCCCCTTTTCAAAATCAAGCAGTGCGGCGATGCAGACGCCCAGCCCGGCCAGAGACCGGCTCTCTGCCCCCGCCTCTTTGAGCGCTCCCGAAAGTGCTCCGTCCAGCGCCTGAACCACCATTTCGGGGGTAGCCCGCACGGGGGTGGGCAGTTTGCGCCGCAGGATCACCTTCCGATCCGGCCCCACCAGCAACAGCAGTATCTTCGTCCCGCCTACATCGGCGGCGGCATAAATTTTATTTATCACTGCTTCAGCCATCCTTTCCGGGTGGTACCTTTAAGGCCGGCCCGAATGGAGTATGGAAAATATCCACCAGAGTCCGGCCAAAACCACCCCGATGAGGGCAATTTCACCCAAAGGAAATCCCTCCAGCCAGGCAATGCGGCCGAAGTTAAGGTTTTGGGACAGCGCTATGATAAGGCCGGCCAGGACGATACTGAAACCGAGGCGGTTGCCCATATGTTTCAGCGTTTTCATCACCGGATCCACCTGCGGCATCTCCAGCTTAAGCTTCAGATCTCCGGCGGCGGCGGCCCGCATCAGCTCTACCGCATGCTCCGGAAAAACCTCCAGCAGGCGCCTGTAGCCGCGCAGGGTGCCCCGCAGGCGGCGCAGGCCCAGCCTTAACTGCCGTCGCTGCAGCGCCGGGGCATATTTCCGGGCTGCAGCCGCCAGGTTGAACTGCGGATCAAGGCGAAGAACTGTCCCCTCCAGGGTCATCATGGCCCGGCCCAGGAGGATAAATTCATGGGGAAAGCGCAGCCGGTGCTTCACGGCAACCTGCATCAGCTTCCGGATCGCTTCCCCGGCGGCAATATTTTGCAGGGGCGCCTCGAAATACTGCTCCTGCAGTTCGTCGATATCCCGGATCAGCTCCAGCCGGTTGATCCCCGGCGGCACAAAGGCGAAATCAAGCAGCTCATCTACAGCCTCCGCGGTATCGGCGCTCTGCAGGGCGCGGGCGATGGTCACAAACCTGCCCCGCACCGTTTCGCTGATAAAACCGGCGGAGCCGAAATCCATAAAAAAGAGACGGCCGTCGGGCAGCAGGGCGATGTTCCCGGGGTGGGGGTCGCCGTGAAAGAACCCGTCCACAAAAATCTGCTTAAAAAAGAGGTCGGCCAGCGCCGCCGCCATTTCCTGCGGCGCCGGTTCCGCCGGCGGTTTCTCCAGGTAGCGGTTCAGGCTGAGGCCCTCGCGGTATTCCAGGGTCAGTACATTCCGGGTGGTGTTTTCCCAGAAAACCCGGGGGATGCAAACGGCCGGCTCACCGGCAAAATTATGTCGAAAACGCTGCGCATGCTGCGCTTCAACGGTGTAATCAAGCTCCCGGTAGAGGATCTGCTTCATCTCTTCCACAATCCGGGTGAACCGGTAGAGCTCTCCCAGGCCGGTATTGCGATCTACAAAAGCAGCCAGTTCACTTAAAATGTCCAGATCCCGCTTCACCGCCGCATCAACACCGGGCCGCTTGATCTTGACTACAACCTCTTCACCGCTGTGCAGCATCGCCCTGTGCACTTGCCCCAGCGAGGCCGCCGCCAGCGGCT
>CAZQVX010000074.1:5617-7213 GCA_964596845.1 uncultured Syntrophomonadaceae bacterium
CTGAAGAAGATCCTTTCCCGGAGGCCGAAAAGCCGCAGCTGATCCAGGGCCTGGGCAAAACCGTATTTGATCAGAACCTTCATGATCTGGCGGTATCGCCCCAGGTAGCGCAGCTGCCGCAGGGGGCCCCATCCTAATTTCATTGCAGCTTTTCTTTGATCAGCGCGGCCAGTTCATCTATTTTTCTTTCGACCCGCTCCAGCTCTTCGCGGCTTACGAATTTCTGGTTCCAGGAGGTTTCCATTTTCTCTTTTAGCTGCTGCAGCTGCTCCTTAAAGCGATCTTTCTCACCCTTGCCCTTTTCCACCATCCGGTTGAGCACCTTCTGCGCATCATCGCGCTGCATCTCGCCTTTCTCCACCAGCATGTCGATGAACTCTTCGGCCTTCTCCTTGCTCAGGATGAGCAGGCCCAAGGTAGCGGAGACAAAATCGTCCAACACCGCTCTCACTTCCTTTCAGTTATCCCTGCCTCTATTTTACCTCATTGGCAGCAAATATCTACCATCAAATCACGCTGCCGCCGCTGCGGCCTTGAAAGAGCAGCACGGCATGGGGACAGGGACCGGGGGAAATGAAAAATTTACTCCGCCTCGCCGGGACTGCTCTGAGGCTGCGGCGGCCTTTTCTGATCGTAAAGGTAGTCTTCGTAGATATACATAATTTCCTTGTCGAAAAGAGGCCGTTTCAGATCGACGGCGGCGCTCCGCACCGCGCTGAGAATATCATCGGTCTCTTCGTCGGAGAGGGCAATGCCGTACTCTTCAAACTTTATTTTTACCGCCTTGCTGCCCGAGTGCTTGCCGATGATGATCTGGCGCTGCATCCCTACCTCCTCGGGGCTGAAGACCTCATAGGTTTCGGGATTCTTGAGCACGCCGTCAGCATGGATTCCTGACTCGTGGGCAAAGGCGTTGGAGCCGACAATGGGTTTACTGGGGGAGAGCTGGCGCCCCGAAGCCCGGGCCACATACTCACAGAGGTTTAAGAAGTCTTTCGTCTTCACCCCCAGGTTGAGCCCGAAGAGAACCTTGAGAGCCATGGCCACCTCTTCCAGGGCGGCATTGCCCGCCCTCTCCCCCAGTCCGTTTACCGTTACCCCGATGAAGCGGGCTCCGGCTTTGATCCCGGCCAGCGCATTGGCCGTGGCCATCCCAAAATCGTTGTGCGTATGCATCTCTATATCCATGCCTGTAAGATCGATGATCCGGCTGACCACCTCGTAGGTCCTGAAAGGCTCCAGCACACCTACGGTGTCACAGAAACGCAGCCGGTCCGCACCGGCGGCCTGGGCCTCCCGGGCGAATTTGAGCAGAAAGTCCATCTCGCTGCGCGAGGCATCCTCGGCGTTGACCGAAACGTAGACCCCGGCCTTTTTGGCATGCTCCACCGCCGCGGTCATATTCTGAAGCACCCATTCCCGCGAGGTGCGCAGCTTGTGGGTAATATGGATATCCGAGCTGGAGATAGAGATGGCGACAGCGTCGACCCCGCAGTCCAGGGAGTGCTGCACATCGCCCACGCTGGCCCGATTCCAGGCCATGATGCTCGCCTGCAGCCCGTAAGAGGCGATCTGCCTGATGGCCTCTTTCTCGTC
>CAZQVX010000075.1:0-7100 GCA_964596845.1 uncultured Syntrophomonadaceae bacterium
TGAAGAAGTTAAAAAACTCAGCATTATGATATAATTGACGTTGACATGGAAAAACTTTCGTTATTTTTCGGCAACCGGGCGGAAGAGATGGCTTAGACAAGAGAGCTGTTCACCCTGTTATGCCGTGCTGATTTATACCCTGAGACGTATATTTAACCAGCGGAGGTGGGGCTTTTGAAACTAACGGGCGGTCAAATAGTGGCCCGGACCATAATCGAAAGGGGCGTCCCGTGGATAGCAGGCATCCCCGGACACGGGTGCCTGGCCCTGGTAGACGCGTTCATGGAAGAGAAAGACAGGCTGCCGCTGTATATGGTGCGCCATGAGCAGAGCGCAGTCCACATGGCGGACGGCTATTACCGGGTCACGGGCAAACCCGCAGCCGTTTTCACCTCTATTGGGCCCGGAGCGCTGAACCTGGCTGTAGGCCTGGGCACATCATATGTGGATTCCACGGCAGTGCTGGCCTTCACCGGGGAAACACACACCTACATGTTCGGGCGCGGTGTGCTGCAGGAAATAGAAAGGATCCGGGTGGCCGACTCCCTGCGGGTTCTTGAACCGGTCGCCAAGTTTGCCGCCCTCGCCACGAGACCGGAGCAGTTGCCCCATTTGTTGAACCGGGCTTTCCAGGCCATGTCCGGCGGCCGGGCGGGCCCTGCTGTAATCTCCCTGCCCATGGATGTCCAGGCTGGAGCGATGGATTATATGCCGGCGGCAGCGGGCGGCTGTGAGCCCTGCCCGCCCCGGCCCGATCCCGCATCTCTGCAAAGAGCGGCCGCCCTGCTTGCGGCAGCGAAAAGGCCGGTCATCCTTGCCGGCGGCGGTGTCTTGCGATCCCGGGCTTCGCAAGCCCTTATCACCCTGGCGGAACGTCTGGGTGCGGCGGTGATCACCACGATGGCCGGAAAAAGCTGTTTCCCGGAGGATCACCCCCTTTATGCCTGGCATGCAGGCTCCAAGGGGACTGCCTGCGGCAATGAGCTGGCTGCGGGTGCGGACGTGCTGTTGGCTGTAGGCTGCCGTTTCGCTGATGAAACGACATCATCGTACCGCCGGGGGGTTAGTTTCAGCATCCCCCCGACGAAACTGATCCACGCCGACATCGATCCCGCGGAAATAGGCAAAAATTATCCTGTTACCGAAGGACTCATCGGTGACGCCGGTTCTGTGCTGCAGGGCCTGGTGGAAGAGTTGGGCGCCGCAGTTGAAAACTTCCTGGACAAACCCTACACAGTAGAGATCACCAAAAGAAAAGCTGCCTGGCTGAAAACGCTGGAGCCCTTTAGTTCAGGCGCCTGCGGCCCTGTCACGGTTTCCCGGGCGCTGCGCGAAATCAGGCGGGCGCTTCCGCACCACGGCTACCTGGTGACCTCCTCCGGCCACAGCCAGGCCCAGATATTGCAGGAATTTCCTTTCTACGAACCGGGGACTCTGGTCACGACAGGCGGCTTTTCCACTATGGGCTTTGCCTTTCCCGCGGCTATGGGTGTAAAGCTGGCCCGGCCCGATGCCCCGGTAGCGGCAGTAACCGGAGACGGTGATTTTCTGATGACGGTCCAGGAGCTGGCTACAGCTAAACAGTACGGCCTCTCCCTCGCCGTCATTGTTTTAAATAATGGCGGTTTTCTTTCCATCCGCGATCTGCAGCTTGATGTTTATGGGGAAAACCGGTCTTACGCCACCGAATTTACCACCAGACAGGGCGAACCCGCTGCCGTCGATTTCACTGCTCTGGCTCGCTCTTTCGGACTGGAGGCTGAATGCGTTTCCCACCCCGGTGAGGTGGAGCCGGCTGTAAGGCGCGCCCTGGAGGGGGGAGGCCCCCGGCTGGTGGAGGTGCGGGTCAACAGGCAGCATCCCTATTCAGGTGGCAGCGCTGCCGGCTGGTGGGACGTTCCTGTTCCTGCGTACCTAAAAGAGAGAAGAGAAGCCTACGAGCAAAGTAGAAAAGAGGAAAGCCTTGGACAATAATCACAGCAAGAGGACCCGGCGTATTACATAAAGGGAGCTGATCTGGGATGTTTAATGTCGTTTTTGTTGGATGCGGCCGCATATCGGACTTGCATGCCCCCGGATACAATAATTTGCCGGGAGCCCGGCTCTACGGTCTCTGCGATGCGGACATATCGAAGGCTGAGGCGAAGGGGAAAGAGTGGGGCGTGCAGAGGATATACCGTAATTTCGAGGAGGTCCTCTCCGACCCCGAAGTGCAGATCGTGGAAATACTGACGCCGCACCATCTGCACTGCGCCATGGCGGTGGAAGCGGCCAGGGCGGGAAAACATGTTTCCGTGCAAAAACCCATGGCCTTGAACCTGAAGCAGGCCGATGAGATGATTGAAGCAGCCCGGCAGGCCGGAGTGATGCTGCGCATTTATGAAAATTTCGTCTTCTATCCTCCCTATGTGAAAGCAAAGGAACTGATCGAGGCGGGTGAAATCGGCGACCCGCTCAGCTTCAACCTGCGGGTCAGATGCGGCGCGGGACAGGGGCAGTGGGATGTGCCGCTGGAGGCCTGGGCCTGGCGCATAAACCCGGAGACTGGCGGCGGCTGCCCGGTGATGTTCGATCACAGTTACCATAACTATTCCCTGGCTCTCTACCTGCTCGGCCCGGTGGAAAAGGTGGCTGCGATGATGGGCCGGACAGAGATTATCCCCGGCACCGGCATCTACGTGGACGCACCTGCCACGGTCATGTGGCAGTACTGCGGGGGCAGAGTCAGCGGGGTCATGGAGGTAGCCATGGCGCCCGAACTGCAGATCGATACCAGGCACTATGCCGACGAGAGCAGGCTGGAGATCACCGGCACCCGGGGGATGATCTTTGTAAACCGCTGTACCGGCAGGCTGCAGAACCGGCCGGCGGTGGAGCTTTACCGCGACGGGGTGACCACTGCTTTCGAACATATCCCCTGCGATTGGGATTACAGTTTCCATCTGGCCACGCGCGATCTGATTAGCGCACTGCAGAAGGGCTTGCAGCCCAGGCTCACCGGTCTCCAGGGCCGGGCTGCACTGGAGTTCACCCTGGCTGCCTGCGAAGCGGCTAAAAAAAATGAGCAGGTGACGCTGGAGACTCCCCCGGGCGGCGGAGATGAATGTCCGTGAGCAGTACAGATCTTCGCAGCGCCAATGTAACGGCGGGGCTGGAGCGCTCGGCCCACCGCGCCTTGCTCCTCGGCCTGGGTCTGCGCCGGGAGGACCTGGAGCGGCCCATCATCGGCATCGCCAACTCCTGGACTGACATCGTCCCCGGGCACAGGCACCTGCACGAAGTCGCCGCCGCGGTGCGCGAGGGCATCTGCGCCGCGGGGGGCACGCCGCGAGAATTTCACACCTGCGCCGTTTGCGACGGCCTGGCTCAGGGACACGAGGGGATGCGCTATTCGCTGCCCAGCCGGGAAAATATCGCCGATACCGTTGAGATCATGGCCCGGGCTCATTGCTTTGACGGCCTGGTCTTGCTGTGCGGCTGTGACAAGATTGTCCCCGGCCAGCTCATGGCCGCCCTGCGCCTCAACCTGCCGGCCATCCTGGTCACGGGAGGGTGTATGGCGCCCGGCGCCTGGGGAGATCGCCGCGATCTCACCCTAAGCTCCATGCGAGAGTTCATCGGCGCAGTCCAGGCCGGCAGGCTGTCCCCCGGGGAGCTGGAGCGCATCGAGGAGAGCGCCATTCCCGGCGCCGGCAGCTGTGCCATGCTCGGCACCGCCAACACGATGTCTCTCCTGGGCGAAGCCCTGGGCATGACGCTCCCCGGAATGGGTGCTAGCCCGGCGGCGGACGCCCTCAAGCTGCGCCTGGCCCGGAGCAGCGGCGAGCGGATTGTCACCCTGGTCAAAAACGACCTCAGGCCCCACCGCATCGTCACCGCCGGAGCGCTGCACAACGCCATCGCCGTGGATATGGCGCTCGGCGGATCGACGAACAGCGTCCTGCACCTGCTGGCTCTGGCCGGGGAAGCGGGGATAGCACTGAGCCTTGATGATTTTTCCCGCGTCTCCTCCGCGGTGCCCCACCTCTGCGACTTGCTGCCCGGAGGCAGATATCCCCTCACGGAGTTCTTCCGGGAGGGGGGAGTGCCCGCCCTGATGGCAGCGCTGGAACCCCTGCTGGACAAGGCTGCCCTCACGGCAAGCGGTCAAACCGTGGGCGAACTCATCGCCGGGTGGAGCGAAGGCGCCCCGGGTGAAAGGCCGGGCCGGGCGATCCGGCCTCTGGTAAATCCCCTGCATCCCTGGGGTGGCCTGGCTGTACTATACGGCAGCCTGGCGCCGGAAGGAGCGGTGGTGAAAACAGGCGCCGTTGGTGAAAACGATAGGATCATGCGCGGCAGCGCCCGCACTTTTGATTGCCTGGAGGATGCCGTAAGCGCCGTTATGGCGGGGGATATTAAGCCGGGCACCGTCCTGGTGGTGCGCTACGAAGGACCCGCCGGCGGGCCCGGCATGCGTGAAATGCACATGCTCAGCGCCACCCTTTCCGGAATGAAAAGCCGGTGTGCCGTGGTCACAGACGGGCGTTTCTCAGGATCAAGCCGGGATCTGCGCATCGGCCACGTCTGCCCCGAGGCGGCGGCGGGTGGGCCCATCGCCCTGGTGCAAGACGGCGATCCCATCTTGATCGATCTGCCCGCGCGCCGCCTGGAGCTGCAGGTGGCCCCGGCAGAACTGGCCCGGCGAACCGCAAAACCGCCAAAGCGGAACGGGCTTGCCATAGGCGGCATCCTGGATCGCTACCGCAATGAAGTGGGCCCGGCCGCCGGAGGGGCGTTGCTGTCCCCAAAAAAGAACCGGTCAGGGCCCACCGAGAACAAGTAATGGGAGCTTAATGATGAACAAAATTTTGAGAGTTAATTTAACGGAAGGTAAAGTCACCGCAGAACCCGTACCCGAAGCGCTCAGATTGCTTGGCGGCAGGGGGCTGACCTCGCAGATAGTCGCCAGCGAGGTGCCGCCCGAAGCCGACCCTATGGGGCCGGAAAACAGACTGGTCATCGCCCCGGGCCTGCTGGCCGGCACCGCCATGTCTTCCGCCTCCCGGCTTTCCACTGGCGCCAAGAGCCCGCTGACCGGTGGAATCAAGGAATCCAACTCCGGGGGGACAGCGGGGGCACACCTGGCCCGGCTGGGGATCAAGGCGATTGTCGTTGAAGGAAACGCCGGCGGGGGCGATCTCCTCTACCTTTATCTGTCCCGGGAAAAAGCGGAGCTGCGGCCCTTTGCGCATTCGCTCACAGGCGTCTTCGAGACCGCCCGCCTTTTGAGGCTGGAATATGGTAAAAAAGTCTCGCTGATCCTCGTGGGGCCCGCCGGAGAGATGGGGCTTTCCGCCGCCGGCATCGCCGTCACCGATCCCCAGGGCCGGCCCGGCCGCTACTGCGGCCGCGGGGGGTTGGGCGCAGTCATGGGCGGCCGGGGCCTGAAGGCTATCGTCATCGACGCGGCGGGCGCCGGCCGGCCCGGCTACGCAAACCGTGAAGCCTTCCTGGGAACAACCAGAAAACTGGTGCGCCTGCTCAGGGAAAACCCACAGACCGGGAAGGTGTATCCCCTGTATGGGACGGCGATTATGACGGCGCTGACGAACGCCATGCACGCTCTGCCCACGCGCAACTTTTCCAGCGGCAGTTTTGAGAAAGCGGACCGTATTTCCGGTGAAAGCATGCGCAGTCTCATCGAGCAGCGAGGCGGCGACGGGCGCACCGCCCATGCCTGCATGCCCGGCTGCGTGATCAACTGCTCCAATATCTTCCCCGACGCCGCCGGCGAGGAAATTGTGAGTCCGCTGGAATACGAGACCATCGGCCTGCTGGGAAGCAACCTGGGCATCGGCAGCCTCGACGAGATCGCGCGCCTGAACCGCCTGTGCAATGATCTGGGCCTCGATACCATCGAAACCGGGGCTGCCCTGGGGGTGGCTATGGAGCAGGGCTTGCTCTCCTTCGGCGATGCCGCCGCTGCAGAGGCGCTGCTCGAAGGGATCACCGGCGGCGCGCTTCCGGGAAGGCTCATCGCCGGTGGGGCGCTGCTCACCGGCCGCGTCCTCGGTTCCAGGCGGATTCCCGTAGTCAAGGGGCAGGCCATGCCGGCCTACGATCCCCGGGCGGTCAAGGGTTTTGGGGTGACCTATGCTACTTCGCCCATGGGGGCGGATCATACCGCGGGCAGTGTGATCCGGGCCCAGGTCGACCATACTGATCCGGAACCCCAGCCCGCCCTTTCCAGGAAAGCGCAGCTGAACTGCATGATCGTGGACTGCCTCGGGCTCTGCCTTTTTACCCTGGCCGCTCTTGGTCCGCATTTCGACAAGGTCGCCGCCCTGGTCAGGTATTTAACGGGCGAAAATTGCGATGAGGATATCCTCGTGGAAGGCGCTTCCCGCCTCCTGGCCCTGGAGTGCGATTTTAACCGCCGGGCCGGGTTCGGCCCGGCACACAACCGGCTGCCCGGGTTCATGGTTCATGAACCCATGCCCGGCTTAGACACTGTTTTTGATGTTCCCCATGAGGCGCTGGATCATTTGCACGATGTTAAATGAGCAAGGCGGAGCTATTTTATCACGGGAGGTTTATGTGATGGACCAAAAAGGACCTGCGGTTACTGTCCCCCTGTCGATGAAAATTGGTTACGGGATCGGCGACTTTGGCGCCAACTTATTGTTCCAATGCGTCGGGCTCTACCTTCTCTTCTACTTCACGGATGTGCTGCATATCGGTGCCGGCATAGCCGGATCTATTATCATGGTCGCGAAGATCTGGGATGCGGTGACGGACCCCATGATGGGTAGCATTTCGGACCGGACCAGGTCCCGCTGGGGATCGAAAAGGATTTACCTGCTCCTGGGCGCCCTGCCTCTGGCTGTTTCCTTCTATCTGCTCTTCTACGGCCCCGATCTGGCCGGCCGGGAACTGAATCTTTACGCACTGGTGACCTTTGTCCTCTTCTGCACATTCTACACCGTAGTCAACATTCCCTACGGGGCGCTCACCTCGGCGCTGACCCTGGATACAAAGGAACGCGCTTCTGTAACGGGCTTCCGGATGTCCTTCGCCATTCTGGGCACCCTCGTTGTGGCGGGCGCAACGCTGATCTT
>CAZQVX010000076.1:0-7061 GCA_964596845.1 uncultured Syntrophomonadaceae bacterium
GAATGGTGCCGCTGGTCATGCCGCCGATGACGGCGATGGCCATGGGCGCCTGCAGTTGGCTGCCCTGGCCCAGCCCCAGCGAGAGGGGCACCAGGCCCAAAATTGTCGTCACCGTAGTCATGAGGATGGGGCGCAGCCGGGCGGTCGCTCCCTCCACGATGGCCTCTTTCAGCGGCAGCCCGTGAATGCGCCGCAGCTGGTTAATATAATCCACCATAATGATCCCGCTGTTGACCAGAATTCCCACCAGGACCACCGCCCCGATGAGCGCCGGAATGCTCAGGCCGTTTCCGGTGATCATGAGCGCGATGGCCGCGCCCGAGAGGGCCAGGGGCAGGCTCATGATGATGATGAAGGGGTGCACGAATGATTCAAACTGCGCCGCCATCACCAGGTAGACCAAGAAGGCGGCTACGATGAGCACCAGGTAGAGTTCATCGTAAACCTCGCTCATCTGGCTCGAGGTGGCCTCGGTAAAATGATAGCCCGGAGGCAGCTCCACATCGGCTATCGCCTCCCGGACCGCCGCGTTGGCGCTGCTTAAGCTGATCCCGCTCAGCTGGGCCTGGATTCTCCCGATGATCTGCTGGTTTTCCCGGGCAATACTCACCGGCCCCATGGATTCCTCGATGGTGGCGATATCGCCCAGGCGCAGGTAGCTCCCCGCCGCCGTGTAGAAGCCTAAGTCCTCCAGGTCGGCGATGGTCTTCAAGTCGCCTTTCCGCAAGCCCAAAATCAGCTCAAAAATCCCCTCGCTTGTCTCCAGCCGGGCCACCGACATGCCGTCCACCGCCTGGTAGAGCATCATGCCCAGCTGAAAGGCGGTGGTCCCCTTGCGCAGCGCCTTGACCTGGTCCACCTTCACATGCACCTCGGGGATGGCCTCTTCCATGGCGCTGCGCACCCCGGTGAGTCCGGGCAGATCTTTGACCTTCGCCATAATCTCCTCGGAGAGCGCCGCCACCTTCTCCTGCTCGGGCCCCTGGATAATGAACTCCAGCCCCATGCTGAGCCCCGTGGCGTCCATGATGGACTCCCGCTTGAAACTAAGCTCCGCCCCTTCGGGCAGCCGCGGCCCCGCCTGCGCCTCGATATCTGCGATCATCTCATCGATATCGCCCGTCCGCGCCGCCGCCACCTGCGCCCTGAGCCGGGCCCGGTTGCCCGCCCCCGACTCGATGGCGATGCCGAAAAGCTGCTGCTCCCCGATCTGCGTGGTAAAGTAGTCCACGCCCTCCAGCTGCTCTATGATCTTCTCCAGCTCCACAGCGCAGGCGTCGGTCTTCTCCATAGGGGTGCCCGGCGGCAGCAGCAGCTCCACCGAAAAGGCCGATTCATCGGGAGTGGGGAAGAGGTCGCTGTCGAGAAAGGGGATGAAGACAGCCCCCAGGGCTATTGCCGCCGCACCTAAGCCCATGGCCGTCCAGGGCCGGGCCAGCACCCATCCTAAAAGGGAGCGGTAGCGGGTCGGCCCCGCCTTCACCCGCAGCGTATCGGCGCCTCCGTCCCGCTGCAAAAAGCGCGAGGCCAGCATGGGGATCACCGTGAGCGCCACCACCAGCGAGGCCAGCAGGGCGCAGCTCACCGTCAGGGCGAAATCGCGGAACAGCTCTCCGGCCAGTCCGCTCAAGAAGACCACGGGGAAGAAGACGCTCACTGTAGTCAGGGTCGAGGCGAAGATCGCCCCGGCCACCTCGTTGCTGCCCTTGACCGCCGCCTCCAGCGGGCCGGCGCCCAGCTGCAGGTGCCGGTAAATGTTTTCACTAACCACAATAGAGTTGTCGACAAGCATTCCGGCGGCCAGGGCCAGGGCGCCCAGGGTCATGAGGTTGATGGAGAGGCCCGAGAAGTAGAGCAGGGCGAAGGCCGAGATCACCGCCACCGGTATGGTCAACCCGATGACCAGGATGGTCCGCCAGTTTCTCAAGAAGAGCAGCAGCACCGCCACCGCCAGAGCCGAGCCCAGCAGCAGCGAGCGGGCCAGGTCCATCATGGCGTTCTCGATCTCTTTGGCCTGGTCGAAGGTATAGTTGAAGCTTAAGTCATAGTTCAGCTGGTTGTAGTCCGCCGCCAGCTCCTCCAGGGCCCGGCGAACCTGGCGCGACACCAGCACCGTGTTGGCCTCGCCTTCCTTTTGCAGGTAGAAGCCGATGCTCGGCTGCCGGTTGATCCGGCTCACCGCGGTGGCCTCGTGCTGATCTATCTTCACCTCGGCAATTTCACTCAGCCTCACCGGGATGAGGGGGAAATCATCTTCGGGAATAGCCGGCCCGCCCCCGGCGCTGCCCGCCGAAGCGAGAATCATGGCCATGGACATATCCACGATGGCTTTCTCCAGCCCCTGCGAGGCTTTGTCCAGCTCGCCCTTGAGCCGGCCTTCCAGCCCCTTAAGCTGCTCTTTCCAGGCTTCAAAGTCGGGGATGGAGAGCAGGCGGATCCGGCCGATCTCTTTTAAGTCCGGGACCACCTGCGGCGGCAGCTCCATCGTGATCCGGCCTTCAGCTATCTCTACCGGCCACTCCTCAGGCAGCGCCGCCCCGATCTGCTCCAGGCTGATGCCGAAGCGCTCCAGCGCCGCCGCATCAGGCTCGATGGTGAGCCGCCCTTTAGTCTCGTCAATCTCCATCTGCGGCAGCAGATCCTTAATATATATTTCGCGCATGGGGATCTCCAGGCTGCCGGTGTCGGGCAGCGCTTCTGTGAGCATGCGATTTAAATCTATGTCCACCGAGCGCCCCACGAGCTTCCGCAGCTCCGCCTCGTCCAGGTGAAAGCCGATCACCAGGCTGCCCAGCTCCTCCGGCCCCAGGGCCCGCCCCACCAGCCGGATACGCATCTGCTGCTCGTTCACCTCGACCATGCCCCCGGGCAGATTGAGCAGGCTGGCCCGCAGGATATTGGAGACCTGCTCGAAAGAAACCTTGCTCTCATACACCTGGTCGGGGAAGAGGCGGATGAACAGATCGCGCTTGACGCCACCCTCGACGCGCAGGCCGGCCACGCCGGGGATCGTCTCCAGGCGCGGCCGGGCATTTTTCTCCAGCCACTCCGTCAGCTCCGCCGGCTCAAGGCTGCTGCTCACATCCACCTGCATCACCGGCAGCAGGGTGGGGTCAAACTCTAAAATGATGGGCCGCTGCACCTCTTCGGGCAGGGCCAAGAGGTCGAGGCGGGTGCTCACCTCTTCGCGCTTCTGCCTCAAGTCGGCGCCCCACCTGAACTCTAAAGCGACCATGGAGACATGCTCCTGGGAAAGCGAGATAATATTTTTCACCCCGCCCACCGGCGAGACCACTTCTTCGATGGGCTCGGTGACCATCTTTAAGTTTTCCTGGGGCGAGCTGCCGGGGAAGACAGTGATCACCGCCAGGTAGGGCGGTTTGATGTCGGGCAAAAGATCCAGCGGGGTCTGGATCAAAGAGACGGTGCCGATGACGAGGATGATGAGTAAAATGGTGATGGTGGCCACGGGCCGCCGCACAGAAATATCGGGTAAATTCATCTTCTATGTATCGCCTCACCAAAAAGCTGTATTTTTTCTTTCGGGCGCCGCCGGCTCTATTCTACCTCTATATGCCGCGCAGCAATTACGCTTATTTTACAACACCCGCCCCGATCATTCAATTAAAAAACCATCCCCGCCGCGCCCTAGGGGCGGGCTTCCACGCCCGCCCGGGGCTTCCATCCCCGGCCCCGCATGGTTTCACCCCCGCCCGCGGCATCCCGCGTTTGCTTTTTCCTCCCAGCACGGCTATAATATTTCCAGCAATATAGGGAAAAGCGGGGGACTATGCGGCAAGGAGAGGCATTTTTAACGACGCGCAGTGAGGCTGAGACACACTATATCGGGATGGTATTAGGCCGGTGGATCCGCGAACCTCTCGTCATCGCCTTAAACGGTGAGCTGGGCAGCGGAAAAACAGTGTTCGTGCGCGGCGCCGCCGCCGGGCTCGAAGTCGCCGAAAGGGTGACCAGCCCCACCTTTGTCCTTCTGAAAATCTACGCGGGCCGGCTGCCTCTCTATCACTTTGATTTCTACCGGCTCGACGAAGCGGCAGCCCTCGATGACCTGGGGTTTGACGAATATCTCCCCGGCGCAGGGGCCGCCTTCGTGGAATGGGCCGCCCATCTGCCCGGGGCGCTCCCCCCGGAGCGGCTCGACATTACCATCGAGCCTCTTAACGATCCCGGCGGCGAGGGGCGCCGGCTCTGGTTTGCGCCCCACAGCCTCGAAGGCTCCCGCCTCGTGGCCAGGCTCATCGAGGGAATCACCTGGAAGATTGACGGCAGCCTGAATATGCTGGCGCCGGCGCAACTGTTCAAAGAAAAAGCGGAAAGGCTGGGCTGGAACTGCTGATCCTCGGTATCGACACAACCACACTGGCTTGCAGCGCCGCTCTCCTGGACGAAGAGACGCTGCTGGCCGAATACACCTTGAATATCCGCAAGACCCATTCTGAGCGCCTCATGCCGCTCATCGATGCCCTCCTCCAAGAGAGCGCCGTCGAGCGCGAGCAGCTGCAGGCTGTAGCCGTGGCTGCCGGGCCCGGTTCTTTTACCGGCATCCGCATCGGCGTCTCTACCGCCCGCGCCCTGGCCCAGGGCCTGGCCATACCGGCGGTGGGTCTCTCCACCCTGCAAGCCCTGGCCGAAGCGGCGGCCGCCCCCGGCGCCCTTATCTGCCCCCTGCTCGATGCCCGCCGCAGCGAGATCTACAGCGCCCTCTACCGGCGTGAGGCCGCCCCGCCCAGCGGCCTGGAGCTGCTTATCCCGCCGGCTGCCTTTGAGCTGGGTCCCTTTACCGAAAGGCTAAAAGCATATCATGAGCCCGTCGTCTTTACCGGCGAGGGCCTGAACAGCTACGGCGCCTACCTGAGCGAAGCGCTGGGCGCCCGGGCGATCCTTTTACCGCCCCCGCTGCGCATCTGCCGCGCCGCCCTGGTAGCCCTCTGCGGCAGCCGCCTGCTGGCCCGCAGCCCTGCCGCCTCCTATCACGAGCTGCTGCCCCTCTACCTGCGCCGCCCCGAGGCCGAGCGCCGCCGGGCAGAGCGAGAGAAGGGGGCGACATGTTCCTGAGCGCAACTATAGAACCGATGATCCTTAAAGACTTAGAAGCGGTGGCCAAAATCGAACAGGATTCCTTTCCCCAGCCCTGGTCGCCCGATTCATTTCGCACCGAACTGATCCGCAACGACATGGCTCACTATTTAGTGGCGAGGATGGGGGAGGAGGTGGCCGGTTACGGCGGCATCTGGATTATCTTCGATGAGGCTCACCTGACCACCCTGGCGGTGGCTGAGCCATACCGCCGCTGCGGCGTCGGCACAGCCCTGCTGCGGTCGCTCATGCGCCTCTCCGCCGACCTCGGCGCGCGCCGCATCTCCCTGGAGGTGCGCCCGAGCAACCACGCCGCCCGCAGCCTTTACGAGAAATTCGGCTTTACCGTCAAGGGAGTGCGAAAACATTACTATTTTGATGAGGACGCTCTGGTCATGTTCAGCAGCCGCCTGAGCCTCTACGGGGAGACAGACGATGATGACCCCGCCTCCTGAAGAAAAACCGGCCCCGGCGCCGGTGCGCATCCTGGGCCTGGAAAGCTCCTGCGATGAGACTGCCGCCGCCGTGGTCGCTGACGGCCGCCGCATCTTAAGCAGCGTCATCGCCTCGCAGGTGCAGATCCATGCCGCTTACGGCGGCGTGGTCCCCGAGATCGCCTCGCGGCGCCATCTGGAGCAGATCAACCTCATCATCGAGCAGGCCTTGGGCGAAGCCCGCCTCAACTTAAGGGTCTTAGACGCCATCGCCGTCTCCAGCGGCCCCGGCCTCGTCGGAGCGCTCCTCGTGGGAGTCTCCACCGCCAAGGCGCTGGCCTACGCCGCCCGCCTGCCGCTCATCGCGGTGAACCATGTGGAGGCCCACCTCTACGCCAATCACCTCACCGGCGCCGGGATCCGCTACCCCCTGACGGCGCTCATCGCCTCGGGCGGCCATACCAGCCTGCTGCTGATGCCGGAGCCTGACGTGATCACCCCCCTGGGTGAGACCCGCGACGACGCCGCCGGCGAGACCTTCGACAAGGTAGCCCGGGCTATGGGCCTGGGCTACCCCGGCGGCCCTGTAATCGACCGCCTGGCGGCGCAGGGCAACCCCGCCGCCATAGATTTCCCCCGCGCCTATCTGGATCATGAAAACCGCTTCGACTTCAGCTTCAGCGGCCTCAAATCGGCGGTGATCAACTACCTGCACCATGCCCGCCAGAAAGGTGAGGCGCCCGCCCCGGCAGATCTGGCCGCCTCTTTCCAGGAAGCCCTCGTGGGCGTGCTCGTCGACAAGACCGTGGCCGCCGCCCGCGAGCATAGCGCCGCCTGCGTCCTTTTAGCCGGGGGGGTGGCCGCCAACAGCCGCCTGCGAGCGCTTCTGCGCGAAGAGCTGCGGCAGGCCCTGCCCGGGGTGCCGCTCTACTTTCCGCCGCCCGTGCTCTGCACCGACAACGCCGCCATGATCGCCGCCGCCGCCTGCCCCCTCTACCGCCGCGGCATCTTCGCCCCCTTGAACCTCAACGCCACCGCCGGCCTCCCGCCGGGGACACATTCGTGACATCCTGAGGCTACTTTTTTGTCATCCTGAGGGCGAAACCCGAAGGATCCCTCTTCAGAACGAACCAAATGATTCCACCATACACCATCCGACAAATTCACCCTTTATTTGCCCATAACTGGTGAAGGCTTTATGTCTACCCCATGTGGATACTGTGAAAAGGGGGCACAAAAACCGTCAAACCGCACTTGATCCTGTGGATAACCCTGTGCATTGTGTGGATTACTATAAATGGAATTCAGCTCAACCTATAATGTATATGCCCCTTTTTTTAAAATATGCCTCCAATTTCGGTCAACATAACTTGTTTACACCGGCACTTCACCCCGGCCGCAAAAGTCACAAAATTGTGTTCTATGCGCATTAAATATGGATCTGGAAAAGGTAGAAAGCCTGGCTGGACATAAAGGGTATTCCTTCCTGCTGCCGAAGTAAGATAAGCGTTTAAAAGGTCTGGAGGGGCT
>CAZQVX010000077.1:0-7028 GCA_964596845.1 uncultured Syntrophomonadaceae bacterium
CTGGTTCCACTGCTTGCAGGCGGCCTGGCAGGCCCGGCAGCCGATGCACTTGCTTACATCGATAAGCATAGTTTTCTGCATTTTATCCCACCCTCCTTATATTACAGAGGAATGCCTTAGATTCGGGAATGGTGGTGTTGGCATCGCCGATGGAGGGGCTTAAGTCGTTGGTGACGGCGCCCTTCGACATGCCGCAAAACCCCCAGTGGAAGGGCATCCCGACGATGTGTTTCTTCTCGCCGTTGATCATCATCGGCTTGAGCCGCGCCGTCACGCAGGCCTTGGCCTCGATGCCCCCCTGCACCCCGTTGTTGGCCAGGCGCTTGCTCTCGATAAAGACCATGTCGCCGTTGGCGATCCCCAGGCTGCCCGCCAGCTCCTCGTCGATCTCGATGAAAAGCTCCGGCATGATCTCATTCAGCCAGGGCATATTGCGCGTCATGATCCCCGACTGGTAGTGCTCGGTGACCCGGTAGGTGCTCATGATATAGGGGTATTTCGCCCTGTCGTCATCGGTCACCGCCAGCAGGTCTGGGTACCAGCGCTTGCTCACAGGGTTAAAGGTCGCCTTGGGATAGAGCAGGTTATTCACCGGGCTCTCCGCCGGTTCGTAATGGATGGGGTAGGGCCCGTCGGCCAGCGTTGCCGAGAAGAGCAGGCCTACTCCGTCGGGCAGCATGATATAGGGGTTCTCCTTAACCTGTTCGTAGGTCCACGAACCGGGCCAGTCGTTGATGTCGTGCTTTTTAACCAGATTGCCCTCTTCATCCCACCAGAACATCTGCAGCTCGGGATTCCAGGGATTGCCCTCGCGGTCGGCAGAGCAGCGGTTGTAAACGATGCGCCGGTTGAGCGGCCAGGCGAAAGACCAGCCCAGGTTGGAGCCCACGCCTTCTTTCTCCTTGATCCGGCTCTTGCAGGCCGGGTCCTCGTAATTGTTGTAGTAGCCGCTGTAGAGCCAGTTGCCGCAGGCGGTGCTGCCGTCGTCCTGCAGCCCCACGAAGTTGGTAACCAGCTTGCCGTCGGCTACGGTATAGCCGTTTAAGTCTTTGCAGACCTTGACGATATCCACCCGGTCGGGATCCCCGTCGTCGGCGTAATCCCATTTCATCTTGGTAATGGGCTCAGGGAAGACCGCGCCTCCGTCGGCGGCGTAAGCTTCCTGCAGCTTTTTGAATAGCTCGAAGGCGATCTGCAGGTCAGAGCGGCACTCTCCGGGCGGCTCCTGGGCCTTCCAGCGCCACTGGATCCAGCGGCCGCTGTTGGCGATGGTCCCTTCGCGCTCGTAGGAGCACGTTGCCGGCAGCAGAAACACCTCGGTGTTGATCTCCGCCGGTTTGGCGCCGGGCGCCTTCCAGAAGGCCGCGGTTTCATTTTCAAAGATATCCACGCCCACGAGCCAGTCCAGCTTGCTCTGGTAGTGGCGCTTGTGGCCTGCCGAGGGGCCGCTCACCGCCGGGTTGTCCGCCCAGCAGATCATCCCTTTGACCTCGCCTTCGCCCATATACTTGTAAGCCCCGATGTGCGAATGGTCCCTGTTGTCCACCTTGGGCAGAAAGTCATAGCAGAAGTCGTTCTTCGGCAAAGCATGATCGCCCCAGAAAGCCTTGAGCATGCTCACCAGGTACTTGGGCTTGTTCGCCCACCAGCTCTTGGCCGGCGTCTCTTTAGCGTTATATTCCGCCAGCGTGGGATGCAGAGCCGCCTTGGGCGTCCCCAAATAGCCGGGAATGATATGGTAGAGAATAGCCATATCCGTCGACCCCTGCACGTTGGACTGGCCGCGCTGCGCGTTCACCCCGCCGCCGGGGATACCCATGTTCCCCAAAAGCAGCTGGACCATGGCCACAGCCCGCACATTCTGGGAGCCGTGGGTGAACTGGGTGATGCCCATGGCATACATCATGTTGCCGGCTTTCTCTCTCGCCCCGGTGCTGCCGTAGAGCTGGTAGGATTCCTCCAGAACAGCGGTGTCGCAGCCGGTGATCTCGCTCACCATGTCCAGGGTGTAGCGAGAGTAGAAGCGCTTCATCACCTGAAAGACGCAGCGGGGATCCTGCAGCGTCTCATCCTTGAGCACATTGCCCTCGCCGTCTTTCCGGTAAGCCCAGCTATCCTTGTTGTATTTGATGGGCTTGTCTTCAGCATCATCCTCCGCCCCGCTGAAAAGCCCGGTTTTATCATCCCAGGCAAAATCATCCTGCAGCAGGTATGAGGCATTGGTGTAGTATTTGACATACTCTTCCTGGTAGAGATCATGTTCCATGATATAGCTCATCATCCCGCCCAGGTAGGCGATGTTGGTGCCGGGGCGGATGGGCACATGAAGGTCGGCTACCGCCGCGGTGCGGGTGACCCGCGGGTCCACCACGATGAGCTTCGCCCCCCGGTTGGCCCGGGCATGCTCGATCCACTTCATCGAGATGGGATGGTTTTCCGCGGTATTGCCGCCGATATTCATGAACACATCACTGTTCCGGTAATCGATCCAGTGATTGGTCATGCAACCTCTTCCAAACGTGGCGCCGAGACCGGCGACCGTGGAAGAGTGTCAGAGGCGGGCGCAGTGATCAATGTTGATCAGCCCCAACCCCCTGGCGATCTTGTGATAAAGGTAGTTCTCCTCGTTCGTGCAGAAGGCGCTGCCCAGCCACGAGATGGCATTGGTGCGGTTCACGGTGACCCCGTTTTCATCGGTGGTCTCGAAATTGGCGTCCCGGGTCTCCTTGATCCGCTTGACGATCTGCTCATACATCCAGTCCCAACTCTTTACCTCCCACCGGTCGCTTCCCGGCGCCCGGTAGAGAGGATGGGTCAGGCGGTTGGGGTTGGGCTTGGGCCGCCCCTTGGCATCATAAATATAGGAGAGATTGTAAAGGGAGCTCCCCTTGCTGCAGAGCGACCCTTCGTTGATAGGATGATCGGGGTCACCCTCGGTATTGACAACCACACCATCTTTTACCGAGCAGATGATCCCGCAGCCGACACCGCAGAATGTGCAAATCGTCGGCACCTCGCGGGCGTAATGCACGCGAATTTGTTCGGCCGCCGCAACGCGACTCTGAAAACCTGCCCCGGCCAGGGCGGAGGCGGCGGCTGCGGCACCGGTTAACTTTAAGAAACTACGACGTGATAGCTTCATGGATTCAGTCACACCCCCTTCTTAATTGCCCTTCGCAACCGAAGGCGCGGCCGGCACAGCGGCTGCCTTTTTGACCGGAACTTCGCCGAACTTGGGCCTTCTGGTGAGCCGGTCAATGAGCGGCACGAAAGCATTCATAATCAGAATAGAAAAAGCCACCCCTTCGGTGGGGCCGAGCCCCTTCCGGAACAGCATGACCAGGATTCCGATGGCGATGCCGAAGATAACCTCGCCTTTAGCAGTGATGGGGCTGGTGACCCAGTCGGTGGCCATGAAGAAGGCTCCCAAAAGCAGTCCGCCGGCCAGGATATGGTAGAGCGGCGCCCCCGCCGTGATATTGGTCAGGGGGTTGCCCCAGAAAATGGCGACAACGAATACGGTGCCGATGAGCGCCGCCGGGATCTGCCAGCGGATATGGCCTTTGTAGAGCAGGTAGGCGCCGCCGATAATGAGCGCAATGGCCGAGGTCTCACCCAGGGCGCCGCCGGGCGACGAGATCAGCAGCCGCAACAGGCATAACTGATCCAAAAGCCCCTGTTTGATGAGAGCCAGCGGCGTGGCCTGCGTGACCACATCCAGCGGGCCGAAGAACTGGCGCAGCTGCCCAAAGCCCGCCGTGGCGCCCCCGTAGACAGGGGCCAGCAGGGTGATGGCCGCCAGCCCGAACAGCGCCGGGTTAAAGCGGTTCCAGCCCAGCCCGCCCATAAGCTCCTTGGCGATACCCACAGCGAAGAAGGCCGCCAGGACCACAGACCACCAGGCTACCCCCGGCCGCAGGCAGAGGGCTAAGAGCAGCCCCGTCACCAGGGCGCTGCAGTCATGCAGGGTGGCCGGCTTTCGGGCGATCTTGCGAAAGAGCAGCTCAAAGAGCACCGCTGAAGCCATGCTCACCGCAATGAGAAAAACGGCGTACCACCTGTACATATAAATAGAAAACAGGGTTATGGGAATAAGCGCGATCAGCACATCTTTCATCGCCGAAGACACAGTGACCGGCGATCGGAGGTGTGGCGATGAACTGATCGTTAATTTAATCTCTTTTTCAGGCATGCTTTACCTTTCCCTCCTTAAAACATAAAAGTGAAATCAGGCGGGCTTCACTGACCCGCCCCGGCGTCTACTTCGCCGCCGCGGCCCGCTTTGCGGCCATCTCTCTTTTGGTTTGCCGGACATACTCCACCATGGGCCGGTTGGCGGGGCATACATAAACGCAGATGCCGCACTCAAAACAGTCCATGGCGCCCCAGGCCGCCGCTTCGTCGAAATCGCCTTTTTCGGCATACTGCCCGATATAGTTGGGATAGAGAAACATGGGGCAGTGATCCACACATTTTCCGCAGCGGACACAATCGGTGTGCCCTGTCTGCGCCACCATGGAGGGGGTGAAGAGCAGGATACCGCTCGTCCCCTTGACCACCGGCGAATTAAGATGCGACTGCGCCCAGCCCGTCATGGGGCCGCCCATGATGATCTTGCCCACCAGTTCGGGCGGCAAGGGCACCTCGCCGTTCTCAGCAGCCGGCGCCCCTTTGATCCCGCCGCGCTCCCTCAAAACGTGGCTGATGGGGGTACCCAGCTTCACCCGAAGGTTGCCCGGGTTGGCGGCGGCATCGCCGCTTAAGGTGAGGACCCGCTCGATCAAAGGCTTCTTGTAGCGGCAGGCTTCGTAAACAGCCAGGGCCGTGGCTACATTTTGCACCACCACACTGACCTCCATGGGCAGTTTCCCCGGAGGCACCTCGCGGTTCAGCGTTGCCTTGATCAACTGCTTCTCCGATCCCTGCGGGTATTTTACCTCCAGGGGGACCACGGAGACGCCCGTATCGTCCACGATCATTTTCTCCAGGGCTTCGATGGCGTCAGGCTTGTTGATCTCTACACCGAAGACCACATTGGGCGCATCCACGGTTTTGGCGATGAGCTTGGCTCCTTCGATGAGTTCGGAAGTTCTCTCCAGCATCGCCCGGTGGTCGCAGGTTAAAAAGGGTTCACATTCGCAGGCATTGATCACAATGGTGTCGATAGGTACAGGCGGGCTTAACTTCACATGTGTGGGAAAAGCGGCCCCGCCCATGCCGACAATGCCGGCCTCTTTGATTGCCGCCTTGATCTCATCTTTGGTCAGAACAGAGTGATCCTGCTCCGGCCACTGCGGTTCGGTCTGATCGGGGTCCACCGCAATAACCACGCATTCTGCGCTGCCCCCGGTAAAGGTAGGCCGCGCCTCAACGGCGGTAACCGTGCCGTCGACGCTGGCATGAACCGCGGCATTGACAAAGGCGCTGCCTTCTCCGATCTTCTGGCCCGCCTTGATCTGGTCGCCCACGGCAACCAGAGGTTTGTTGGGCGCCCCGATATGCTGCTGCATCGGGATGATCACTTCCTGCGGCAGGCTGATGACGCTCACCGGTTCACCCTCGGAAAATTCCTTGTAGTGGGGCAGAAAAACACCCCGCTGAAAAGTTTTTACGGACATTCTCTAACCACCCCCAAACAATTTTCGGCGGATCGCCCCTGATCCCCTTCGCTTTGACGGCCTTGATCTCTTTTGACAACCGCCCCCCTCCTTAGTATTGCAGACATATTCAACAGCCGGGCTGAACATACCTGCTGCCGGCAGAGTCGTGGTGAAATGTACATACCTCTGACAACTTATCCGCTAATGTTTATTAATTCTAAGCGTTTGTTCTAAATCCTTTTTTTTAAATATTACAATTATGTCGGAAAAGGCATTTCGGACAGGCACACTTTACCTCAGTCACAGGGCAGATCCGGGGCAGTCCTTTAGAACTTATGAACTTAAATACCAGAACATAATCGATGGATAAATTACAGTTTTATCAAACAGATTTAGGTGCAGATTTATGCATCGACTTTTTGCAGGAATAATCTGTTCTATGTCAAATAGTAGCAACAAGCTAGGAAAATAATAAGTGAAGTGAACACACAAACAAATCTGTGTTAGATGGAGTGAATGGTTGATAATGATTCAAACTAAAAAAAAGACAGAGTTGGATGGGAAAACGTGGTCAAAGTACTCAATAAGTGTGTGGAGTGATATTGAAAAAGATAGGGAAGACAAGTCTCTAAATCATCCAGCTTTATTTCCAAAAAGCCTCGCAAGTCGTTTGATTGAAATATTCACCAACACCGGTGATTTGGTTCTTGATATATTTGCCGGGTCAGGCAGTACGCTTGTGGCATCTCGCAATAATGGTCGGCGCTCAGTAGGTATCGAGATATCTGAGGAATACATCAAATTATCTAAGTCCCGTTTGGCCCAACCCACTTTACAGTTCAGTGGTAATACAGTTCATGAACCAATAATTATATGTGATGATGCAAGGAATATAAAGAAACATATTGAAGAGAACAGCGTCCATTTATGTGTAACTTCTCCACCATATTGGAACATATTGAACCAAAAGCGTACAGCGGATTATAAGGAAACTCGAAACTACGGCAATATGGAAAAGGATTTAAGCTATATTGATGACTATAAGGAATTTATAAAAGTATTAGGGGAGATATTTCAAGTTGTATATGATGTTCTGGTGATTGATGGGTATCTGGTGGTAAATGTAATGGATATAAGGAAAGGTCCTAATTATTACGCTTTTCACATGGATTTAGCCACAGAGCTAACAGGCCGTGGCTATGTTCTTGACGATATAATTATTTGGGATCGAAGAAGAGACTATAACAACTTGCGACCCCTAGGATATCCATATGTTTTTCGAGTTAATAAAGTACATGAATATTTATTAATATTCCAGAAAAGATAGAGATTAGGATGTGGAATAGTTGGATCACGACATTGCATATGCCCTTGGTGTCAGAGCCAGCCTAATCTGGCGTAAGAATTGGTACATATCCAGCTGAGGGT
>CAZQVX010000078.1:0-7022 GCA_964596845.1 uncultured Syntrophomonadaceae bacterium
TGCTCTTTTATGCGCACAGGAACGAAAACAGGATCTTTCAAGCGGTGCGGCTCCAGGGGCTGCTCCAACACCAGCCCGTCCCCAAATACCTCTAGGGGCACCTTATCTACGGTGAGGTAAATTTCTTTGATTTCAGGAAAGCCGTTCGCCGTATAGAGCAGTGAGTTGAGCACATTCATAGTCTGGCATGAACCGGACAGTTGAGCCAATTCGGGAGAAAGCTCCAGGAAAAGCTGCCCGCTTTCCCGATCAAGAGAGACCTCAATCCCCGCTTCCTTGGAGATGAGCCGGCTAAGATCACTTTCCCGGGAAGGGCCCCGGATCAGCTCTTCTATTGCAGCACGCAGCGGGTTGTCAGTCTGGCTGATCAACCTGGAAACAGGAATCAAATTATCTTCACCTGCGAAATAGAGGGTAACCGCCATCTGGTCCTTATCCAGCTCGTTTATCACCGGGCTGTAAAAGGGCGCTGCCGTTGAAGGTTGGCTTTTATCCCGGGCAAGTTCCCCGTAAAGATCGATCACATCGATGTAACCGTCTTCTCCGCCAATGACAATATAACGACGACTGGTAGAGACGAGCATACGCTCTACACGCATGGCCAGCTCCAGGCTCGTCGGGTAGGCCTCACCGGTTTCATCAAGGAGAACCATCTGGCTGAAGTCCTCATTGTAATGGCGCCAGGAGCTGGTGATAATCCGGCTGCCATCCGCGGTAAACGAAAGGAGCGCCCCTCCGGCAATTTGCTTCTGCCAAAGGATCTTCCCTTCAGAATTGAAATAGCAAAGGTTTTCAGTGAGCCCCTCATCGCTACTGTAAACGAGAAGGTTGTTGTTCTGCGGGTTGAACATCACCGCAGTGGGCGTAAAACCGGCGGGCAGTGATCGCTGCCAGAGGATCTCTCCCTGGTTCCTGCTAACAGCTATGGTGCTGTCGCCGGTAAGGGCCAGGCGGCTTTCAGTGCGCGAAACCGCAGCCAGGTCTACTCCTCTGTTTTCCCACAGGTGATCCCCTGTCAATGAAATCGCCCCCGTAACCAGCACCCCTTCCGGTCGGCAGCTGTAAAACGCCATCCCCTGGCTTAACTGCTCCCCGGCAAGATGTAATCTCTGCAGGGGGCCGGTGGGTATACTCCATTGCAAGGCCCCGTCATGACCGTCGTACAGCTCCAGGCAGTGTTCCTCTTGCTCCGGGGCGCCCCTGGCGATGAGGACCCATTTCCCGTTGGCAGAAAGCGCCACCAGATAGACCGGCTCGCCCAGTTCTTGCTGCCACCAGCGCTCCTGGTCTGTGGACATAAAAAACAGATCCCCGCCCTCAGTCCCTACCGCAAGGTAACTTCCACAAGCAGAGATTTTTGTCTGGAGGGGTTTCGCCGGAAAACTTTTTTCCCAGCGCAGTCTGCGATCGCGATCCAACAGACTGACTTTTTTTGAGTCGGTTCCAAAAATAATCCCGGTGACATTGCGATCAACGCTCAGATCAAGAAGGCCGGCACCGCTGAACCATAGCTCAAAGAGGTTTTCCTTTTCGCCGCTGTTATGCGGCTCGATAGGTTCTCCATGTTTCAACGATGTCAGGCCGTGGGCGCCGTACATGATCACACCGGCAACTACAAACAACGCTGCCAGGCCAATTAAAATATGATAGGGTTGAATCCGTTTCATTAATAGCACCTTTTACCGGCAACAGTTAATTAATTTATTTTATCATTAATTCAAAACAATAACTTTTTGGACTCTTAACTTTTGCATTAAATATCGTTAACATCTTCTACCACCAGCGGCAGGGTTAAATAAAAGGCGCTCCCTTCACCTTCCTTGCTCTCCGCCCAAACAGTTCCGCCATATGCTTCGACTGTCTCCTTGACAATAGCCAGGCCCAACCCGGTGCCCCCCATCTCCCTGGAGCGGGCCCGATCCACCCTGAAAAATCGCTCGAAGATAAAGGGGAGATCCTTCTCCGGTATGCCGCAGCCGGTATCTTCAATTTTTACACCTGCTGCCGCCTCTTCCTTCCAAAGGGTTGCCTTGACCCAACCCCCGGGCGATGTATACTTAAGAGCGTTATCCAGGAGGTTGTGCAACGCCTGGCGCAGCTGAAGCCTGGAGCCCGATACTGGATACTCTCCCACCGGCAGGTCGCTCAGCAGCCTGACATCCTGCCGGTCGAACCGGGGCACAGCCTGTCTGATCAAATCGCGAATCAGTTCGTCAAAAGCAAAACGCTCACTGCGGGCTTCTCCGCCCTCCAGAGCAGTCAGCTCCAGAAGATCGCGGACCAAAGCAATGAGACGATCCAGCTCATGATCCAGATCGTTTAGAAATTCCTGCCGCTGTTCGGGTTCCATTTCATAATCCTTAAGTGATTTGGTCAGCAAGCTGAGAGAGGCCAGGGGGGTGCGCAGTTCATGAGCCACATTGGCAACATATTTGCGCAGGTCTTTTGTATAATAATCAAGCCGCTCCGCCATCAGGTTAAAACGAGCTGCAAGCCGGCCGATTTCGTCTTCCGATTTTACAGGTATACGCTGCTCAAGTTTTCCCTCACCCATTCTTCCGGCAGCCTCGGTAAGCAGCTCCAGGGGGACAGTAAAACGTCGGGCCAGGAAAATAGCCCCGACACCGGTAAGCGCAGCAGCCAGCAAGGTGGAAAGTATGAGTAAACCCCGGACATCTGCGATAATCCCTTCAACTTCCCGCAGAGAAGCGGAGAGAAAGACCGCCCCGACGTTTTCACCTTTTTCCTGCACCGGCAGGGCTACCTGCATTACTTTCTGCTTAGACAGCTTGCTGTACTGAATGCTGATCCCTGTTTCACCGGTAAAAGCGGCAGCAACCTCGTCTCGATCGAGAAGTTGCCCCAGCAAGCCGCCAACCCTGACAGAATCACCAATGACAGTCCCTTTTTTATTTACAAATATAACCCGGGCATTCATCTGACGGCCGAAGTTTTCAGCCAGCCAGCTTAAGCGGACGGGATCGACCTGCTCCTTTAATTGACCGGCCACGAACTGGCCGGCCAGGTTCCCCGAGCGGATCAGGTTGTCCTGCAGGGTTTTAATATAATAACGCCCCATCAGTTGATCTAAAAAAATGCCGACGAAAAGCATAACCACCAAAATCGCCAGCAAAAATGTTACTGTGAGGCGGGATCGAATGCTTCTGAATCTAAGCATCAAGGTTCCTCCCTGAACTTATAACCCGTTCCCCACACAGTAAGAATTAGCTGGGGGTTTCCCGGATCCGCCTCGATTTTCTCGCGCAAGTGCCGGACATGAACATCCACCGTCCGCGCATCGCCGTAGTAATTGTATCCCCAGATCTGCTCCAAAAGCTGTTCCCTCGAATAGACCCGGCCGGCATTGGAAGCCAGGAAGCTCAATAAAGCAAATTCTTTTGCCGTCAGATCTATTTCCCGCTCATCCTGGCGGACCCGGTGCTGCAAGAGGTCTATTTGCAGTGATCCTATCTGGATCTGTTTGCGCAATCCCTCTTCCCTGGTGTTGCTGCGCCTCAGAATTGCCTTGATTCGGGCGACCAGTTCCCGAGGATTAAAAGGCTTGGTCATATAATCATCAGCCCCCAGCTCCAAACCGAGGACCTTGTCGATATCCTCGCCTTTGGCCGTAAGCATGATGATGGGGATCTCCTCTTTTTTACGAATTTCACGGCACACTTCAAAGCCGTCCCGGCCCGGCAGCATTAGATCAAGAATAATTATATCAGGATTTACTTCAAAGGCTTTCTCCAGGGCTTCTTCGCCGTTGAAAGCCGCCTCGACCAGAAATCCCTCTTTTTCAAGATGAAATTTTAAAGCTTTCACCAGTGTTTTTTCATCGTCAACCAAAAGTATTTTCTTGGGGGCGGTCATAACTCCTCACCTCCACTGATAATCTGCTCATAACGATGCTTTATCTCTTTAAAGTCTTCCCAAACCGGTCTTTTTTTGCTGCTGTCGCGAAGCAAAGCCGCCGGATGGAATGTGGGCATGTAGAAACGCCCTGTAATCTCAAACCAGCGTCCTCTCATCCGGGTCAGTGTTTCTGCATCCCCGATGAGGGTTCGTGTGGCCAGGGCGCCCAGACAGACAATGAGCGGCGGGTTGATCAGGCGGATCTGTTCTTTCAGATGAGTAAGGCACTTCGCCACCTCCTCGGCCGCTGGAAGGCGGTTTCCCGGGGGGCGGCACTTAACCACATTTGCGATGTAGAGCTCGTCCCGCTTCAGCGCGGACGCTTCCAAGATGCGGTCGAGTAATTTGCCGGCAGCGCCAACAAAGGGTCTGCCAAGACGATCCTCTTCCGCTCCCGGTCCTTCACCCACCAGCATGAGCCTGGCGCGAAAACTGCCCTCACCGAACACAACCTGATTACAGCCGCCCCTTAGAGAACAAAGGGTGCAGTCGCGGCATTTTTCCTCAAGGCCCGCCAGCTGGAGGCTCCGGTCACTGTCTTTTGCTGCGCCGCCGTCCTCTTCCATAAATTCAAATAGCGTCCGCTGGCTGTTGTTCTTTTCCAACAGGCCTCACCTCGCTATGTTGTTCCACATGGCTCGCCCTGCTTCCTGCCTTCGGGCTATCCCCTGAGCAAACTCTCGGCTGCACCTACAGCTGAACCCGGCTCCACGGTGTAGCCGAGCAATTGAAGGGAGGATTCCAGAGCAGCAAGGCCGGCGATGACATCCAGCTCTCCAACTGCTCCCAGATGTCCCAGGCGGACGATTTTCCCTTGCAGCATGCCCTGGCCGCCGGCGATTTCTACACCGAAACGATTGCGCAGCATAACCCGCAGCTGTTCTCCGTCTACCTGAGGCGGGTTAACTACTGCGGTCACCGTAGGCGAAGCGTAGCGCTCTTCTTTAACCAGCAGCTCCAGTCCCAGCACCCCGGCTGCAGAACGCACTGCTGAGGCCATACGCCGGTGCCTGGCATAGCAGCTTTCCCGCCCTTCGGCAAAATAGATCTTCAGCGCTTCCCGTAAAGCGACAACCTGGGGCAGGGCCGGTGTGAAGGGTGTTTGCCCCTTATCCAGCATTCTTTGTGCTGTTTGCAGGTTGAAATAATATTTCGGCATTTTTGATCTTGCCGCCGCCTCCCAGGCTCTTTCACTAACGCTGATAAAAGAAAGCCCCGGCGGAAGCAGCAGCGCCTTCTGGGATCCGGTAAAACAGACATCAACTGCCAGTCGGTCCACCGGAATATCGACCGCTCCCATAGAGCTGACGGTATCAACCATGAGCAGGGCAGGATGATCGCCGCGAATCCGGCTGATCTCTTGCAGATCGTTCATCATCCCGGTAGAGGACTCGTTATGCACCACCGTGATCGCCCGGATAGCTGAATGTTTATCTGCCCGAAGCCTGGCCTCAAGGCCGCTGTAATCAAGCGGCTGCCCCCACGCGGCTTCCATTCTCTCTACTTCACAACCGTAAATAGAGGCGATTTCGGCAAAACGATCCCCGAAAGACCCGTTTGCAAGAGAAATAATCCTGTCTCCAGGTGAAAGAAAGTTAACAACAGATGCCTCCATGGCTCCAGTTCCAGAGGAGGTGAGGATCAGCAGACGGCCTTCAGTCTGGAAGACCTGCTTCAAAGACGAAGTAAGTTCAGCAATTAGTGCGGCAAAACGGGGCCCGCGGTGGTTGAACATTTCTGTGGACATAGCCTGGGTCACCGCTTGAGGAACCGGTGTCGGGCCGGGAATCAGCAAAAAGTTACTGGGCATTTTCAATGACAACTCCTCTTCTTTTTCTCTCAACATTACTCGGGCGGAGCGGTAAGCAGCCCCAGACGCCGCTCGAACCTGCTTTCGGCCAGCTCCAGCAGCCGGTTGACGAGATCCCTGTATTTGATCCCGCTGACTTCCCACAGCTTGGGGTACATGCTGATGCTGGTAAATCCGGGCATGGTATTGATCTCATTGATGGTGACCGACCCGCGGCCGGGGTCAACAAAAAAGTCGACCCGTGCCAGCCCGCTGCCCTCTACAGCCGCAAAAGCGCAACAGGCAAGTTCTTTAACTTTTTCTTCCAGATCAAGGGGTAAATCTGCCGGGTAAATCAGCTCAGAGCGATCATCGAGGTACTTGGCCTGATAATCATAAAACTCGTTGCAGGGAATGATCTCGCCCGGTCTTGAGGCCAGGGGCTCGAGATCGCCCAGCACACTGCATTCAATTTCTTTTCCCTCGAGCTGGGCCTCGATTATAACCTTATCGTCATAGTGCAGGGCCTCTTCTATGGCACCTTCCAACCGGGCGGCATCTGAAACCCTGGTTATCCCCACACTGGAACCAAGGTTGGCCGGTTTGACAAAACAGGGCAATTTTAGCTCGCTGCAGATTCTATCGATCCAGCGAGACATTTCATCCCGCCATTCCCAGCGCGTAAAATAGAGGTAAGGACCTACCGGCAAGCCGTGTTTCTCAAAGAGAAGCTTCATCACTGCCTTATCCATGGCCACCGCTGAGGAGAGCACTCCACAACCGACGTACGGGATCCCGACCAGTTCAAAAAGACCCTGGATCGCCCCATCTTCGCCATAGGGGCCGTGCAAAACGGGAAAGACCAGATCCAGCGGCTGAAAATCCCAGGACCCCGGACAATCCTTATTTTCAACAAGCAGACCTGGACTGCAGGGATCAGCAAGCATAACAGTACGCCGGGCCTTTCCCAGGCTGCGCCGTTCCCAGAGCAGGTTCCAGGCTTGATCTCCGGTTATCCAGATCCCCTCCCGGCTGATCCCCACGGGGACAATGACATAGCGTTCCTCATCGATAGCCTCCATGATAGAGCGCGCCGACTTTAATGAAACGACATGCTCTCCTGATTTCCCGCCGAAAATAACTCCTACTATTTTCCGTTTCATGAAAACCTTTCTCCCGGACCCGGCAAATGTTCTGCTTTTCCAGGCCTTAGAAGCCCGGGCTAAACCGAAATTTATTTTTCATTATACCATAATATGATCTGTCTATTTGTTAGTTGAATCGCACCATATTTACCCACCCCCCGCAGTTTGTCTAA
>CAZQVX010000079.1:0-1444 GCA_964596845.1 uncultured Syntrophomonadaceae bacterium
TTACATCATAAATCACAGCACCCGTCCCCTGATTTTTAGGTCAGCAGCATGCAATCGCCGAAGCTGTAAAACCTGTACCTCTCTTCCACCGCCAGGCGGTAGGCCTCCATGACCGGGCGGTAACCGCCGAAGGCGCAGACCAGCATGAGCAGGGTGGAGCGCGGCAGGTGAAAGTTAGTGAGCAGAAGATCGACGGCTTTGAAGGTGTAGCCGGGGTAGATAAAGAGATCGGTCCACCCCTCCTGCTCCGTGAGCCGTCCCGCTGCGTCTGCCGCCGACTCCAGGACGCGGCAGGCTGTTGTCCCCACGGCGACGATGCGCCCGCCGCTGCTGCGGGCGGCGTTAATCTGCTCCGCCGCCGCGGCGTCAATACGGTAAAACTCACGGTGCATCTGGTGCTGCCGGATATCTTCCTCCTGGACGGGCTGAAAGGTGCCCGGGCCGATATGGAGCGTGATATAGCTCCACCCGACACCCTTCTCGCGCAGCCGTTCAAAAACGGCGGGGGTAAAATGAAACCCGGCGGTGGGGGCGGCCGAGGAGCCGTCCACAGCCGCATAGATAGTCTGATACTTGGCGGGGTCTTCGAGTTCACGGCTGATATAGGGGGGCAGGGGGACCTGTCCCACGAGGGGCAGTGCCTTCTCCAGCGTCTCGGGCCCGCTGAAGCTGACCACGCGCTGCCCCCGGCCGGCGTATTCTTCGATGTGCGCCTTGAGTCCCCGGGCGAATTCGATAACCGCCCCCGGTTTGAGCTTGCGCCCCGGGCGAACCAGCGCCGTCCAGCGCTCCCCGGAGAGGCGGTGCAGAAGCAGCAGTTCGGCTTCGCCGCCGCCGGCGCGCCGCCCCAGCAGGCGGGCGGGAATCACCCTGGTGTTGTTCATCACCAGCAGATCGCCCGGTTTCAGATAGTCGGGAAAGGAGCGAAAGAGCGCCTGCCCGGTTACCCCGGCGCCCCGCCGCAGCACCAGCATTCGCGACTGGTCCCTTTCCGCAACCGGTGACTGGGCAATAAGCCCCGGCGGTAATGCATAGTCAAAATCACTTAATCTTCTCTGATCCATCTCTATCACCGGCGCCCCCGCTGTTAGTATCCCCCAATAAGTTACACCGGTGCCTGGCACCAAAGTAACTTGCGTTTCCATTTTTACCCGCAGTTAGTTACAACGGTGCCTGGCACCAGAGTAACTTACCAGAGGCGGAGCTGGGGTTCGTCTCCGGGGTTAAGTTCCAGGTAGCGGTAGGCCTCCCGGGTGACCACCCGGCCGCGGGGGGTTCTTTTCAGCAGGCCCAGTTTCATCAGGTAGGGCTCGTAGACATCTTCAAGGGTCTCCGGCTCTTCGCTGATGGAGGCGGCGAGGGTATCCAGCCCTACGGGGCCTCCCTCGTATTTCTCAATCATGGTGAGCAGCAGGCGGCGGTCAATCTCGTCCAGGCCGGCGGC
>CAZQVX010000079.1:1544-2720 GCA_964596845.1 uncultured Syntrophomonadaceae bacterium
CCGAAGCGGTCGCGCAGCGGGGAGGTGAGCGCCCCGGCCCGCACCGTGGCCCCGATGAGGGTAAAGGGAGGCAGATCGAGGCGAAGTGAGCGGGCGCCCGGGCCCTTGCCGATGATGATGTCCAGGGCGAAGTCTTCCATGGCCGGATAGAGAATCTCTTCGACAGTGCGGCTCAGGCGGTGAATTTCATCGATAAAGAGCACATCACCGTGGCCCAGGTTCGTTAAGATAGCTGCCAGATCCCCGGGCCGCTCTATGGCCGGGCCGGCGGTGATGCGGATGTTCACCCCCATCTCCCAGGCGATGATATGCGCCAAAGTGGTCTTGCCCAGGCCCGGCGGCCCGTAGAGAAGGACGTGGTCTAAGGCCTCTTTGCGCTCCTGCGCCGCAGTGATGTAAATGGACAGTTTCTCTCTTATTTTCTCCTGCCCGATAAATTCCTTGAGCGAATGCGGGCGCAACCCCAGTTCGACCTGGGGATCATCATCGCTGCGCCGTTTTGCCGAGACAATTCTCTCTTCCCCCATGGTGTTCCCCTCTCAGTTCAGCTGCCCGGTTTGGGACCGCCGGCTAATATATTTAAAGTTTTCTTTAAGATTTCTTCACTGGTGAGCCCCTCTTCACCGGCAACAGCCCTGTTCACCGCCACCGCTGATTCGGCGCGCGAGTATCCGAGCACGACCAGCGCCTCGATGATCTCCGCCCGCACCGATGCGGGGCCTCCGGCAGCGCCGGCCAGGGGCGCCTGTTCAAGCGAATAGAAGCGGGGCAGTTTCTCTTTCAGCTCCAGGATGAGGCGCTGGGCCATCTTCCGGCCCACGCCCGGTGTCTGGCAGAGCACTGCGATATCCTCTTCGAAAACGGCGGCGCAGAGGTGGGGTACCGCCAGTGTGCCCAGCAGCGCCAGCCCCAGGCGCGGCCCGAAACCGGATATGCCGGTGATGAGGCCGAAGAGGTTGCGCTCCTCGGCGGTGCGAAAACCGTAGAGGCGAAACTCATCGTCACGGAAGATAAGCCTGGTATAGAAGAGCACTTCGCTGCCCACATGCTGCTCCAGGCCTTCAGCGGCAGCCGGGATTTCCAGAGAGAACCCCATCGCTCCCACCTCCAAAAGAGCCTGCCCGGGAGAAACAGCCATGAGTTTGCCGCGCACGTAGTCGATCACTTCTTCGGCCC
>CAZQVX010000079.1:2820-6990 GCA_964596845.1 uncultured Syntrophomonadaceae bacterium
TCCCCTTCTCCTCTACCAATCCGTAGCCGGTAATGGCCAGGCCCGGATCTATACCCAATATGACCATGCAGTCACCAGCGCTCACTATTTATTTGCCGGTATATTATTCTTGAGCAGGGGCGCCAAACCCTTTTTGGGGCGGTAATGGAAAAGCACCGGCGCTTTCATGCCGGTGCTTTCTGCGGGCCTGGAACCCACCTGCCCCGCAAAGGACAGAGGTTAACTGGTAAACTCTTGCAATATTTCTTGGAGTGTATCGGGGTCGATCGATTCAAGGATTTCTCCCCGCTCAAGCTGCTCCCGGATGTCGCCTCTCACTTTGTACGGAGTTATTTTGATCAGTTTACCGCCGGGCGGCCGGCCTTCAAAAACAGCGATAAAGTCATCGGCGCCGTCATTGAAGATGCCCAGGTAGTAACTGCCCCGGCAATGGGGGCAGAGGTCATCTAAGTAGGTAAAGGTAAAAAATGAGTTTTTTGATCCCACCCGCATGTCGGCGACATACCAGCCCGCGGTATCCTTTAAGTGCGCCATGATGTTTTGGATGTTGGTGTTGCTGTCGTGCAGCGCCACCGCCATCTCCACAAGAGCTGCCGGCGGCATCTCCAGATCTGAGGGGATGCTGTCGGGCTCATAGACAGCGTGATGGTCGCAGAAGCGATAAAGATACTGCGCCAGGTAGGGTTCAGGCGCAGGGGTTTCAGGGCTCGTCTCCACCTCGCGACGTGTGCTCCGGCTTAGATACTCCACCAGATTGATATCCTGGGTGTAAGTGATGACCAGGATCAGCGGCCCCAGCCCCACTACAATAAGCAGCAGGACAAATCCCACCCACAAGAGACGGCTTTTTCGCGTAACCTTATTTTTGTTTTCTTTCTCCTGTTCTGCCAATAGGGCTCATCCTCTCGGAAAGCATGTTGATCATTAGCCCTATGTTGCCCCGCAGCAGGATAATTTATACATTTATCGCTCCTGTTTATTCCATCAGTTCGTCGGGAATATCAAAGTTGGCATAAACATTTTGCACGTCGTCGTTGTCTTCCAGAGCCTCCATGAGATTTAGGATACGCTTGACTTCATCGGGGTTCTCGATGGCGACTGTGCTCTGCGGCAACATGGTCACCTCGGCGCTCTCAACTGCGATACTCTGCTGATCCAGGTAGCCCTTGACTTCTTCGAAGAGCTCGGGCGGCGCAGTGATGCTGTAGCTGTCTTCCTCTTCTTTGACATCTTCCGCGCCCGCCTCCAGAGCGATAAGCATAAGATCGTCTTCGGTCATGCCCAGGCCTTCCCTTTTGACAATGAAAAGACCTTTTCGTTCAAACATCCAGGAAACACAACCCGTTTCGCCCAGGCTGCCGCCGTGGCGTGAAAATATGTGCCTCACATCGGCCACTGTGCGGTTGCGGTTATCGGTAAGCACCTCGAGCAGGACCGCCACCCCGCCTGCGGCATAGCCCTCGTAGTTGACCCGGTCATAATTTTCTCCTTCCAGGCCTCCCGCGCCTTTTTGAACGGCCCGCTGGATATTATCGTTGGGCATATTATTTTCCCGGGCTTTCTGGACCGCCAGGCGAAGGCGGAAGTTGGTTTCGATATCGGCGCCCCCTTCTCTGGCGGCAACAATAATCTCCCGGGCCAGCTTGGTAAAGATTTTCCCCTTCTGCGCGTCCATGCGCGCTTTGCGGTGTTTCACATTCGCCCACTTGGAATGTCCGGCCACCATGATCCCCCTTTCTCCGTGCTCTTTTTTGTATTGTGTAACGGTATCCCCCGGTAAGTCCCTTTTATTGCGGGTAGGATGCGCTGACCACTGTCTTGAGGCCGCCGCGGGGATTAAAATTGCCGGTGACGGTCATCGAAACAGGGTCTAGCAGCGCGGTGAGATCGTCGAGGATGCGGTTCACTACATCCTCCTGGATGATCCCTATGTTGCGATAGGAATTAAGGTAATACTTGAGCGATTTAAGCTCTACGCAGGCCTTGCCCGGGATATAGCTGATTGTCAGCTCGCCGAAATCGGGCAGCCCGGTCCAGGGGCAGACGGAGGTGAATTCGGGGAAGATGATCTCCACCGCAGAGCGGCGCCCGGCGTAAGCAAAGGGCATCGCCTCCAACACCTCGCGGTCTACCTGATCAGGTTTCAGTGCATCAAAGCGTCTTTTTTGGTAACGTTCATCCTTCATCTGCAAGCACACTTTCCTTTCTCGCCCAGCGGACGGTAAGATAGCAAAAGGGTGTGTCGGCCAGCGCCAGGATTAGTTTAACCAGGTACTGTCCGCCAATCATGCTCACCAGCACAGTGTTCTCTACGGTGCCGGCAAAGGCCAGGGTGATAAAGATCACGCTGTCGATGAGCTGGCTGGCCATGGTGGAGAGGTTGTTGCGCAGCCAGAGATGCCGGCCTTTTGTGACCCGGCGCCAGAAGAGGAAGGCCCAGACGTCGTGAAACTGGGAGACGAGATAGGCAGCCATGCTGGCGGCGACAATACGGGGGACTGTCCCCAAGACCGCTTCGTAGGCGGCCTGGTGTCCCCAGATGTCCGCCGGCGGCAGAATCCGGCCCAGGTAGAGAAAGGCGGTCATCACCAGGCTCATGAAAAAGCCCAGCCAGACAGCGGTGTTGGCTTCTTTTTTGCCCCAGACTTCGCTGATGGTATCGGTAATCACAAAGGTAACAGGATAAGCAAAAACTGCCGCGGGGAGAACAAAACGCCCCAGAACAAAGAGCTTGCCGGCGATTATATTGGAGACCAGCAGGCAGGTGATAAAAAGGGCGGTAAGTATCCGCAGTTTCCTCTCCAATGGGGTCACCTCATGTTTTTTATTAAGCAGGGTATCTGCGACCTGCTGGTTATATTATAGATTATCTAGGAGCAATAAGGAAGGACATGCCGGGGATTTCGGAGGCCGGAAGTCGGAGGTCGGAGGTCGAAAAACCAAAGGTCAGTGGTCGGAGGGACACTTTAGCAGTACCGGTTCAGTTGTCGAAGTTTACGGCGAGCCCGTGACCTAAGGATTCATCTTCACGGCTCCCGGCGGCGGACTCCGTCAATGAGATCGAAGTGAGCATCGTAACTGTAGAACGACCTGCCTTTTTGATCACCGATCCAATCCCGGGCAAGTTTGCGCTGCTCTTCGATGCTTGAGTCCGGCCGATCTTTGGCCAGGGATCCATAGATTTCCTGCAGATCTGCTTTAACCGGCTGCAGCACTACCTGCCCCTGCTCATTAAGGGAAAACTCAACCTTGTTGCCGTAGTCGATCTGAAGCTTTTCCCGCACTGCTTGCGGTATGGTAACCTGCCCTTTTTGGGTTACCGTCGTAATTCTTTTCATTGTATTATCTCCATGTAAGTATTTCTGGGGTCGGTCACTTATTCTGCCGCGATAGAAAGCCACAAATTTGTCGTGCACCCGTTAGTGATTCGATCATGATGTACCTGTCGTTCAGGTAGGCAAAAATACTTTCAATAGCCAATAGTATTTTACACTTGGATCCGCATAAACTGAAAAGCCCTCCGGAGGATCATTAATCCACCGGCTATCTGTTCTTTTTGACAGTAACTGAAACCGGAGACTGCCGAAGCCATTTTGCAGCGCGATCAACTCAACTTTTTTTTCAGTCGCATGACCTCTTCCAGCGGAAGCTCCGCAGCCTGGGCCACTTCCCCCGCGTCAAACCCGGCCGCCAAAAGATTTTGCACGATCTTTCGCCGTTCCGATTCCATGCCTTCAGTCAGGCCTTTCTCCAGGCCTTTCTCCAGGCCTTTCTCCAGGCCTTCTTGAAACAGCTTTTCCGCCAAAGTCATCATTCGTTCCCTCCCCTCAGTAGAGATCTGCGCCGCCTGATCGATAATATCGGGCAAGGTAATGTCCTCCCGCACATTCATGATATATATTATGATCGTCTCCAGATAGGTTAACGCTTCCTCCGGGTCATCCTGCTCCAATTCGTGAAAGATAACAAATATTTTCTCCAAAGCCGACCTGAAGTGCTCAAGATCCTGCCACCGCGTCTTGGCCAATAGTTCCAGGAAAATTCGCAGCTTTTGCCTTCCCTTAATCTCTTCAGCACCGTAGGGCGAGAGATCATAGAGCCGATAGGTGTAGTCAGGGATATGTGCTTGAACTGCCGCCGGCAACGAGTCCGCCCCGTCGATGATCCCGC
>CAZQVX010000080.1:0-6953 GCA_964596845.1 uncultured Syntrophomonadaceae bacterium
GCATTTGGGTATCTTTTTTGTGCTAAATTAAACAGTTGAAGACTATAAATCACCATTTTTTTGACGTATAATAAAATAATAAATTTGTGAGGATATTAGCACAATATCATAAATGTAGGGTAATAGTTAATTTATGTTAATACAATTCTTTGGACAAAATATTGTGCTATAATGTTCTTACTAAAGCACCCCGGTGAGAGGAGGGGCTTCAAGAAGTGGCCGAAAAAAAAGTCCCGTTGGACGGTTATGGGAAAAAATCTGACCCTAAAAGTAAAGAGATCCGCTTTTTGAAGTTTAAAATTAAAAGGAAAACTTTGAAGGTAATCGCCTGGTCCATCCTGATCCCGGTCGCAGCGGCCGGCCTGGGCGTTGCCGGTCTCCTGGTGGCTTATGCTGCCTCTGCCCCCCCGCTGGATCCGGCGATGCTGGAAACGGTGGAGGCATCGCACATTATCGACCGGGAAGGCCGCGAGGTCGCCCAGCTTCATTCCGGCGAGAACCGGGTGGTCGTTCCCATTGATGAAATCCCGAAACCTCTGCAGAAAGCCTTCATCGCTATTGAAGACGAGCGTTTTGAAAGACATAAGGGCGTAGACATGTTGGGTTTTGGACGGGCTATCCTGGTCAATATCCGCGACCGCAGTTTCTCCCAGGGCGCCAGCACCATCACCCAGCAGTTGATCACCAACACCATTCTCACCAAAGAGAGAAAAATTAAACGCAAGGTCCAAGAGATGTGGCTGGCTATACAGCTGGAATTAAGATACAGTAAAGAAGAAATCCTCGAGATGTATCTGAACCGGATCTGCTTCGGCAACGGGGTCTTCGGGGTTGAGGCGGCCGCCCGTTTTTACCTGGGCAAAAGTGTCGGCGAGCTGAATCTGGCCGAATCAGCCCTGCTGGCCGGGGTGGTGCGCCTGCCTTCTTACGACAATCCCTTTGACAATGCGGAAGGGGCCGTCAACCGGATGAAACTGGTCCTGGGTAACATGAAACGTCTCGGTTACATCAGCCCCGCCGAATATGAAGAGGCTCTCACAACAGAACTGGATTTCGCCGAGCCGACAACCTTCGCCTATCCCCACCCTTACTTCATCGATTATGTGATTCATTACGAGCTGGTCGAAATCCTTAAAAACATGCCCGAATTCGGCTCAGTTGAGGATGCCTACGAGGCCATCTACAACGGCGGCTTCAAAGTTTATACCACCCTGAACACCGATTACCAGTCTCACCTGGAAAACGTGCTCGATCGTCCCAACCTCTACCCGCAAACTGTGTATATCGATATGGCCAGGCTCCGCGAGGCTGTCAGCGCCAATAACGGACGGCTGCCCGCCGATTACCCGGGCGCCTACCTGAACGAAGAGATCGGAATCCCCCAGCCCCAATCTGCGCTGGTGCTCTCCGATCCCCGAGATGGAGAGATTCTGGCCCTGGGCGGCGGCCGCGAGTATCGCAGAAACCGCAATGAACTGCTGCGCTATCTCAGTCTGCGTCAGCCCGGATCGGCTATCAAGCCGGTGATCGCCTACGCTCCCTCTTTCGAGGAGGGGTTGCTGGGCGCCGGATCGGCGATAGATGACGCTCCGCTTATCGGGCCGCAGGGCTGGCGCCCGGAGAACTACAACAGGAATTTCCTGGGCATGGTCACTGCCCGGCAGGCTCTTTCCTGGTCGTACAATATTCCGGCAATCAGGGCCTACACAGAGCATATCGGCCTGGAGAAAGGGGCTGCGAAAGCATATCAGATGGGCATATCCACCTACAACCCGGAAGAGACCAGACCGGTGCCCAGCTGGGCCATCGGCTCCCGCGAAGTTACAGCTCTGGATATGGCCCAGGCTTACGGCGTTTTTGCCAACAGCGGGATCAAAATGGACATGCATACCGTGCGGCGGATTGAGGACCGGCAGGGCGGGGTGATATATGAGCACAAGTCCGATCCGGAACAGGTCCTGTCCCGGGAAGCCTCCTTTATTACTACCAGCATTCTGCAGGATGTGGTCACCTCTACAACCGCTTCGGGACTGTCGGGGTTGGGTCGCCCCCTGGCCGCCAAGACCGGGACTACGGACGATGCCCGGGATATCTACCTGGCGGCGTACGCGCCTAACCTGGTGGCCACCTTCTGGATGGGCTATGATATCAAGGATATGGGAAAAATCGTCCAGGGATGGAACTACTCTTCTACTTTGATGCGCGAAGTCTTCAGAGAGATCTTTAAAACCCTTCCCCGGGAGGATTTCGCCCCGCCGCCGGCGGGTGTAGTCCGGGTGGAGGTGTGCACCAAGTCGGGCCTACTGCCCACCGAAGAATGCCGCGAGGCGGGGACAGTGCGAGCCGACTATTTTCTGAGAAACCATGCCCCCAGGTTAACCTGTAATATGCATATTCTGGCCAATATCTGCCAGGCCTCGGGGCTGCTGGCGGGAGAATTCTGCCCCGAAGATCAGGTTGTGGAGACACCCTTCTTTGTGCGGCCGCCCTTCAGGGTTACCGATGGAGGCTGGAGTGGAGGCGCGGGCCGGGGCCCTCTGGATGCCGCAGAGGCCCCGCCGGAAGAAACATGCGATATTCATACAGAGCACCCCGGTTCGTTTACCTTTTTTGGCGCTTCCGTAAACATGCTGAATGAGGTGGAGCTGACCTGGAGTTACAGCGGCGGCTCAATTAAAAAATTCGAACTTTACCGTCAGGTTAAAAATGGAGGTAATAATGAGGCGAGGCTGATCGAGTCAGTGGGGAAAGGAAAAACCTCTACCAAAGACAAAAATGTGCAAAGGGGCACAACTTATCTTTACACCCTCTATGCAATTAATGAACATGACGTCCCTTCGCAGCCGGCAACAGCAGAGGTTACTGTAAAGGAAATAATTCCCCGTCCCGGAGCACCCAAAAACTTAAACGCCTCTCATGAACTCAACAAAGATGGGACCTACGACGTTTTGCTCACCTGGGAAGCAGCGGATATGGCCACTGAATATCAGATATTTAGGGACGGCGCCTACCTAAAAAGTGTGCCTCTCTTCAAATTCCAGTACGAAGACAGTGGATTGGATCCGGGAAGTTACAGCTACTGCGTCAAGGCTTACAACGCTATCACCAAAGAGCTTTCAGAACCCAGCGAAATTGTCGTGATAATCGAAAACACTACCGGCACAGCGGGGGAAAGGAAGGCTTATGCCTGGAATTTTACCGGGCGCTTGCGTGATTTTCTCATCGCCTGTTTCCCCTCTTTGGCCATGGCCGGGGCAGGTTACCGGGGATATTAATGTATTAGTTTCCCTACTCCAATAAAAATGTTTATTAAGCGGGTACGGTTCACGTGCCCGTTTTTATTTTTCCAAAAATATAGAAGGATTACCTCCAATAGTATGGAATATAATTAATCATGTAGTCTTGACTGAATATTTCAAAAGGTGGTTTTTACTATGGAAAGGGTATGGCTTAAACATTACGATGCCGGTGTCCCCCACACTATCGAAATTCCGGAAAGTACTCTGCCGGAACTGTTCAGCAAAACTGTGGAGCGTTATCCCCATCACCCGCACATCAAGTTTATGAGAAATACCCTGACCTACCGGGAAATTGACGCGCTGGCCGAAAATTTCGCCGCCGGACTGTCCGGGCTGGGCCTGCAAAAAGGATCACGGGTGGCTTTGAATTTACCCAACTGCCCGCAGTTTGTTTTTTGCTACCTCGGCGCCCTTCGGGCCGGCTGTACTGTCATCCCCTGCAATCCTATCTACACAGAGAGAGAACTGCAGCACCAACTTACAGATTGCGGCGCCGAACTCATGGTTACATTAAGCAGGTTTTATCCGCGGATCCGGAAAATAAAAAGCAAAACCGGGCTGCGCACAATCATTTCTACAAATATTAAAGAATATTTCCCAGGGTGGCTCAAACCGCTATACACGCTGGCCATGGAGAAAAAAAGCGGAGACAGGGTGCAAATTGAGGCGGGCGACTACCGCCTGCCTGATTTTTTGAAGAATTTTTCGGGGGCTTCGGCGCCCAACGTCAGGGTTGAGCTGGATTTTCCCGCCTGCATCATGTATACCGGGGGCACCACCGGGCTTCCCAAGGGAGCTATTCTTACCCACAAGAATTTGATCTTCAACACTATGGCCATTTACAGTTGGATGCCCGACGCAGAGGAGGGCAAGGAGATTGGGGTAGCCCTGCTCCCTTTCTTTCACAGTTTTGGCTTGAGTACATGTTTAAACCTCTCGCTGCTTTACTGCGGCACCTTGCTGCTCATCCCGCAGTTTGACGTCAAGATGCTGCTCAGCAATATCCATAGAAATAGACCCACCCTTTTCCCCGGCGTACCCACAATGTATGTAGCAATTATCAACTATCCCGGACTGGAAAAGTTCGATTTAACCTCGCTGCGGATATGCATCAGCGGTGCGGCGGCCCTGCCGGCAGAGGTCCAGAAAAAATTTCAGGATCTGACAGGCTGCCGCCTGCTCGAGGGGTACGGCCTCAGCGAATCTTCTCCGGTCACCCACACCAACCCCATTTACGGCAAGAGCAAGCCCGGCAGCATCGGCATACCCATACCCGGCACCCTGGCTAAAATTGTAGACCTCAATGATCCCCATGTAGAAATGCCCACAGGCGAACTGGGGCAGCTGGCAGTCAAAGGGCCTCAGGTAATGCAGGGTTACCTGAACAGGCCGGAAGAGACGGCAGAAGTACTTCAGGACGGCTGGCTCTTGACCGGCGATATCGCCAGGATGGATGAAGACGGTTTCTTTTTCATCGCGGACCGCAAGAAAGAGATGATTATTTCAGGTGGCTACAATATCTATCCGCGTGAAGTTGAGGAGGTACTCTACGCCCACAGCAAGGTGATGGAGGCTGCGGTGGTAGGTCTGCCCGATCCCTACCGCGGTGAAAGGGTTAAAGCATATGTTGTTTTAAAAGAAGGCGAAACCTTGACCGAACAAGAGGCTATCGATTACTGCATGGAACATCTGGCCAGATACAAGGTGCCGCGCAGTGTGGAATTTCGATCGGAACTGCCTAAAAGCCTGGTCGGCAAGGTGCTGAAACGCCTGCTCCTGGAAGAAGAATTGGCCGGGCAAAAGGACCAGGTTTAAGCTGAATGACGGCCGGCTCGTTAAATGCTTATCCAGGAGGTGAAGAGCGGCAAGAAATAAGTGACGGGCTCAGGGGAAACCGGGGTTTTTATGAATTCAAAGGGAGGTAAACAATCGATGACTTATCCGGAAGTTCTGCAAAAGCTTAAGAAAAGGGTCGAGGAAGAAGCGGATCCGGCCAAGCTGGCTAATTTAAACGCTGTGTTTCAGTTTGACATCACCGGAGATGACGGGGGCGTCTTCCATGCAACAGTGGCCGACGGCAAGGCCGCGCTGGTGGAAGCAACCCATGATAGTCCCAATGTGACCATTATCATGTCTCTTGAAGATTTCACCAAGATGATTGATGGGCAACTTAACGCCACCTCCGCTTTCATGGCCGGAAAGCTCAAGATCAAAGGCGACATGTCCCTGGCTATGAAACTGCAGTCAATTGTAGGCTAGCCGGAAATCTTTTTTGAAAAAACGAGACAGACGGCGCCCCGCCCCCGGAGGGCAAACCTGGTTTACCCCTGATCCGGGCCGGGGCGTCTTCCGGACGGCCGGCCGGCTGGAGAGAAACATATACAATGAGGAGGCACGGTTATGGATTTTCAGTTTAATGAAGAACAGAGAATGTTCCAGCAAAGCTTACGGGATATGCTGGAGAAGGAGTTTGCTCCCATTGTTGACGAGCGGGACAGGAAGGGGCCCCTGACCAGAGAAGAAGCTGTCGATGTTATGAAGAAGCTGAAAAAAATCGGAGTGGGCCTGGATCCGGAAAGCATTGAGGATCTGCTGGATCCTGTCTTATTCGGCATCATTGCAGAAGAATTCGGCCGGGTCTGGCCCAGCCTGCTGCCCCTTTTCGGCATGGGCGCCATCCCCGCAATTTTCGCCCCTTCGGCTTCTGAAGATGTCCGTAAAAGACTGCTGCCCAGACTGGAAAGGGGAGAATTTATCGGCTGTTTTGCCGAGACAGAGCCGGAGGCCGGGTGTGACACCTCTAATCTCACCACCACCGCCAGGCTGGAGGGAGATTACTATATCGTCAACGGAACGAAATCATGGATCAGCAACGCCACCATTGCCGATACCGCCTTTGTCGGGGTAAAGGATGCGGACACGGGCAATGCCACCTTTCTTCTGGTGGAGAAGGAAATATCGCCTTACGAAGCCACTGAATCTCCCAAGCTGGGTTGGAAAGCATCGCCCACCGGGGAGATGTTCTTTGACGAGTGCAAGGTCCCCAAAGAGAACGAAATGGGCCTGCTGATGGAGCGTGCCTTTAGTTCCGGCAGCCTTTCCATTCCAGCGGGTTTCATGAAACTGCTTACCTCGATGACACCAATTACGGCGATGCTGACCATACCGAGGGCGGGCATGGGCCTGGCCTCGGTGGGGATTGCCCAGGCGGCCTTTGAAGCTTCAGTAAAATACGCCAGGGAGAGAGTCCAGTTCGGCAGGCCCATCGGCAGGTTCCAGCTAATCCAGGAGATGCTCTACAAGATGAATGTTCTCATCGAAACGGCCAGGCTTCTGGGCTACAAGGCTGCCAGTCTCATCGTGGAGGGAAATCCGGAGGCCCGAAAATATTCGGCCATGGCCAAAGTATACGGAGGCGAGACCGCCATCAAAGTAACCAATATGGCCATTCAGCTTCACGGGGGAATGGGTATCTCCGAAGAAATGCCGCTGGAAAGGTATCTCAGGGATGCGCGATTGATGACTATTCCAGACGGCACCAGCGAGATCATGAAGCTGATCACCGGCTACTCCATCCTGGGTCCGGGATTTTCCGCTTATAAATAAGATAAGTTAATGCATCCGCCTGCTTCCGCTGTCGCTGTAAAGAGACAG
>CAZQVX010000081.1:0-6869 GCA_964596845.1 uncultured Syntrophomonadaceae bacterium
CTTGCTCCAGAATCCGGCAAAAGGCGGTATGCCCGCCGTGGACATAAATGCGGCCAGTGACGAGAAGCCTGTAACGAGCATTCTCTGCTCCAGGCCGCCCATCTCTTCGATATCATAGGTCCCCGTCTGCTCATGCAGAGCGGCGGCGTTGGTAAAAAGAGTGCTCTTAAATGTGGCATGGTTGAACACATGGACCACAGCCCCCAGCAACCCCAGTGCACTGCCTGTGCTCAAACCCAATAGAACATAGCCCATCTGGCTCACGCTGGAATAGGCCACAATGCGCTTGAAATGGTTCTGCCGCAGAGCAAAGAGGGCGCCGATGATGATGGAGACAATCCCCATCACCGCCAGAGTCAGATTAACCGCGGGCAGCTTGCTGAACAGTCCCGTTAAAATAATAAAGCCGTAGACGCCGGCCACTTTAATGACGATTCCGCTTAACAGCACGGAGACAGCCGTGTTTGCGCTCTGATGTGCATCGGGCAGCCAGCTGTGAAAGGGGACCACCCCTGTCTTGACGGCAAAACCGGCGATCATGAAAATCAGTGCCGCGTAGATAAGCAGCGGCGGGGCGCCGCCCGGACTGCTCAGGATGCTCGAGCCCACATGGGCGTACTGCAGACTGCCGGTCTGCATAAAGATAAAGGCCAGCCCCGTAAGGATCATGATGCTGGCCAGAACCGACATAACCAGGTATTTGAAAGCGCCTTCCAGGCCGGTGTCCGATTTGAACATGGCAATTAAGACAAAACTGGAGATACCGATAATTTCAAGGAAAACATAAAGCGAAAATAGATCTGTAACCATGACCATACCGTTCATGCCCAGGATGAGCATCATGAGAAGGTTGACATAGGCTGCTCTTTTTTTATCCACGGTCCGGTTGGCCACCAGGACGGAGGCCAGGGAAACCAGGCCGATGCAGAACAAGATGATGAGTGAAAAGGTGTTTACAGCGAGGTGCACAGAGCCTGTACCGGCCGCATTTCTGAAGAAGAAAATATCATACCCGCCCGGATGAGCAGCCGCTAGCTGTAAAAAAATCGCTGTTGAGGCGGCGATCTGCACAACGGCGGCGGCACCGGCCAGGCCTATGCTGTATTTTTCGGCAGGCTGTTTTGGTAATAAATTATTGATCAGGAGGACGACAAAGGGCACCGCAAAAAACAAAATCGCACAATACTCTAGAACCTGCATCTAATAATAGTTCCTCCTTCCCTCCGCTAAACAATCGCCAGGAAAAGGACGATTATAACTGCAACTCCCGTCACCGCCACCACCAGGTAGCGCGACAGACTGCCGTCACTGAAACGCTGCAGCAGGGTCCCTGCTCCCTTAACCAGCGTCACCACACCGTCGTCATAAACCCAGCTAACTCCCCGCTCGATGAAGAGGCAGAGAGCGGAAAGCCCCTTTGCCGCGGACATAATCCAGTTGTAGGGATCAAACCACTGCCGCTCGGCCGCGCCATATATGCCTTTAAGCACCGGTGCGTAATGGATATGGTCGGCGGCGCCGAGGGCGCTGCCTGATTTTTTGCTCCCGTAGATATGGTTGCCCAGGGCGAGAAGGAGCACCGCCACAGAGGCCATCACCAGGACTGTGGAGTGGGGCCATCCCGAATAGACCCCGCTGTCTCCTATCGCCGGCCCTAAAACGCGGTCCAGAGGCAGCGTGTTGGCTACACCGAAGAGCACGCACAGCACCGCCAGGACCCCCATGGGCAAAACCATGCCGGCGCCGGTCTCGCGAATCTGCGCCTTCTCCATAGGGTACTTTAACTCGCCGCCGAAGGCCGCCCGGCCCAGCTTTAAAAATGAGATAGCGGTCATAAAGGCGCCCAGCAGGGCTCCCAGGTAGAAGATGACATTGATCTCCAACGCCGCGTCAAAAACAAGCTCCTTGGAGAAAAATCCGTTCAGGGGCGGCACCCCCGAGATAGCCAGCGCGCTGATGATAAAGCAGACCATGGTCACAGGCATCCTTCGGGCCAACCCCCCGATTTTGCTCAGGTCTGTCGTCCCCGTCTGCTTCTCCACACTGCCTGCAGTCATAAAGAGGCAACTCTTGTAGATAACGTGGTTAAGCATGTGGAACAGGCCGCCGACAATGCCCACAGGCAGGGCTGTGCCGATACCCAGGACCATGTATCCCACCTGGCTGATAGCGTGGTACGAAAGCAGCCGCTTCATATCCTTCTGGATCAGCGCCATGGCTACGGCCAGAACAATGGTGAGGGTGCCGATGGTCATCATCGTAATGCTGGCCGCGCCTCCGGGCTGAACTTCATATATGTCCAGCACAATCCGCGCAACCAGGTAGATCCCCAGGAATTTTTCCAACGCCGCCGGGAAAGCGACCATGAAGGGCGTGGGAGCATCGTCGGCTGCGTTGGGAATCCAGCTGTGAAAAGGCATGCTTCCCGCCTTGCCCACTGCACCCAGCATCATGCAGACGAATCCGACAGCCGATATGCCTGTTGCCGGCAGTTTCGTCATCTGGCTCATATAAAGGGTCCCCGCCTGCGTCGCGGTAATGATGATCCCCAGCATCAACAGCAGGTCGGCGGCGCCGGCCAGCGTCAGCGCCTTCACTGCGGTCCGGGGATTATGCATGTTATTGATGAGCAGTATCCCAAAGAGGGTGCACAGAAGCCCCTCCCAGAAAAACAGCATCACACCCAGATTATCCGACATCAGCGCTCCGTTGATCATGGCCAGGCTGATGAACATATAAAGCATAAAAACACCGGTATAGCCCTTACTTTTTAAAAATACGGCGCTGTAGAGAATGATCAGAAAGAAACCCGCGGCGACAAATATCAAGAACATAGCGGAGAATCCGTAAACATTCAAGGCTATGTCCAGACCGCATGCGGAGAAGGGAAATACCAGGTAAAGACCTTCCGAGAGGTAGAGGCTTACTGCAAACAGCACATTAGCGGCCGCCGCCAATAGGGAGATGATCAGCCCCGGGATGTAGTGCTTATTTAAAGACCACAGAACAGCTCCTACAGCCACAGGCAGCGCGATCATAAACCAGATCAAATTGGCGCCGCTGCCCAGAAAAAGAAAAACAGAGTCCAGCATACTAAATACCTCCCCCGATCAGGGATGCGAACCCGGAGGGCATGTTAATAAAGAACCCCAGGGCGACAGAGAGTACCGCCAGCAGCACTACCGATGCCACCATGAGCGGCGACCCTTCCTTAACTTCGGAGACGCTTTGCCCCATAAATACCTTGATAAAGAGCCGGGCTAGATAGAGAATAGTCATGATCGCACCGATGATAAAAACGATGCCCAGCGCAATGTTTCCCGCAGAGACGATGCCGTTGATCACCAGGTATTTAGCAAAAAAGCCGCCGAAGGGGGGAATCCCCATTACTGAAAACGCGCAGAAGATAAATGCCAGCGCAGTCAGAGGCATCTGTTTGTACAGCCCGCCCATCCTGGTAATGTCTTTGGTGTGCAGGTTGTGTTCCACGATGCCGGCGCAGAGAAAGAGGCCGCCCTTGGCCACACTGTGCATCAAAATATAGAGCAGCGCACCGACAACCCCGATCTCGCTGCCGCAGGAGAGCCCCAGGAGGATAAAGGCCAGCTGGCTGATGGTAGAGTAGGCGATCACCCGCTTAATATCATTTGAGCGCAGCGCCACACCTGCGCTCACCAGAGCGCTCACAGCGGCAATAATGGGGACGACCACAGTAAACAGAGTGTCTATATCCAGGTATACGACAAAGAGCCTGGCATAGATATAGACCCCTATTTTTACCAGCACTGCCGCATGCAAAAGAGAAGTTACCGGTGAAGGGGCCACGCCCGCGTCGGGCAGCCAGTTATGCAGGGGAAATGTCGCCGACTTTGATAGAATCCCGAAAAGGATGAGGACAACCATCCAGGCCGGGATGTATGTGCCTTTCATCGCTGCAAGATCAAAGGTGCCGGTCTGGCCGAAGATCCCCAGAAAACCGATGAGCATGATCAGCGCCCCGACCACAGTAACGATAAAAGCCTTGTTGGCCGCTTTTATGGTTACCTCTTCGCGATAAAAACCGATGAGCCGCCAGCAACAGATAGAAGATATCTCCCAGAAAATATAGATGAAGATCAGATTTGTCGAGAAGACCAGCCCCATCATCGCCCCGATGAAAAGGCAAACCATCATGTAATATTCGTTCTGATGATCATAGATCTTGATATATTCAAGCGAATAGATGACGATAATGGTGGCGACAAAAGAGGAGGTCATGGCCATAAATACAGCCAGAACGTCCGCATAGAAACCGAAGCTTAGTCCCAGGGGCAGTTCGTAATGAAGGAAGAGCGGGGTTCCGGAGAGTACTTTGGGCAGGGCTAGAGTTGCGCACACAAACGCGGTGGCGGTAAAGGCCAGCGCCGCTAAATTCCTTAACTTCGGATTGATTAACCCCAGCACCGGAAGCAAAAAAGCACCGAACAGCGGCACACAAATACAGAGGATAATTACATTGCTTCCCAACTTATTTCCCACCTTAACAATTAGATCCGCAAGAAATTACGATCCGTCAGGGCAATAATCGGGTTACAGTCGTGGTTGCTGCTTCTAAGTTGCCGGTGATAGTCTTCGCGCCTGTTTTTGAGGCTAATCGAACATCCCCTTTCCATAGACAGCATATTCAAGCCCGGAATTAGATCAAGAAACTTAACCTGTCTGAATGTTTTGTAACTTTAAAAAGAGCGGCTAATATCTTCTATAATATTCCGTATATTAGTATATCCTACATTTACAGGTGCTGTCAAGAAGTTTTTTCGGTTCCGCTTACTCCCATATCATTAAATCTTCTCTATATAGATAATTGTTTCCAACCGCTGCTTATGCCTAAGCCTAACAGATCCGCGGCAGCAGTTCGCCCCGGGGCATGACAATTTGCCTCATCGTGCCCAGGGAGGTAATGCCGTATACACGGCCGCGCCCTTTTCTGACTTCTCCGATAATCGCCGCACACCGACCCATATTTACCCCATGCAGCGCTTGCAACACGCTTTCTGCTTTCGACCCGGGTACAGATAAAAGCACGATGCCCTCGTTGGCTACATAGAGCGGATCCATCCCCAAAATTTCGCAGGCGGCGGCAACGTCCAGACGCAGCGGCAGCAAGGGCTCATCTATATATATATCTGTTTCCGGGGCGGCCCATTCGCAGAGGGTCGCCGCTACTCCGCCGCGTGTGGGATCACGCATGGCGTGGATGGGGCAGCTCCTTTGCTGCAGCTCATCGACGAGCGCCGCCACGGGGGCCACGTCGCTTTCAATGGGCGGCACGAAGCCTAAATCTTCACGCGCCGCCAGCACCGCCATCCCATGTGAGGCCATGCATCCGCTGATAATGATCTTATCTCCCGGGGCGATTTTCTGGGCAAAGGGCCGCCTCTCCCCTGTAAAAAGGCCTACGCCCGCCGTGTTGATAAAAATACCGTCGGCCGAGCCCCCCTCCACCACCTTGGTGTCCCCCGTCACGATGAGCACCCCGGCCTCTTTTGCCGTCAGCGCCATGGACTCAGCGATCCGCCCCAGGGTCGCCATCTCGAAACCGGCCTCGATGATCATGCCCACAGATAGATATTTGGGGCAGGCCCCGCTGACCGCCAGATCGTTTACCGTGCCGCTGACGCTGAGCCTGCCGATATCACCGCCGGGGAAAAAGAGCGGTTTGATCACATAGCTGTCGGTAGTCATCGCTATTTGGGCCCCCGCTGGGCAAAGGGCCGAATCTGTGAGCGGGCGCAGCAGATCATTGGAAAAAGCGGGCAAGAACAGATCCCGCACCAGTTCGCGGTAAGCTTCGCCCCCGGCGCCGTGGGCCAGTGTTATTCTTTTCGTCATCTGCTCTCCTCTCCTCCGTAGTGGTAATATGCGGCGCAGCTGCCTTCAGAGGAGACCATACAGGCGCCCAGCGGTTGCTCCGGCGTACAGGCCCCGCCGAAGTTCGGGCAATCGTTCGGGGTTTTTTGACCGCAAAGAATAGCAGCGCAGATGCAGCCCTTCGCCTCCTCGACCTCAGCCGGAGGCAGATCAAATCTAAGCGCCGCATCAAAGATCCGGTAGCGCTCTCTCAGGCGCAGCCCGCTGCTCTTCACGTCGCCCAGCCCCCGCCACAAGGCATCACAGGGCTCAAACACCTGGTCTAGAAGCGAGAGCGCCTCCCTGTTCCCTGATTCCGTCACCGCCCGGGGGTAGGCGTTGACACAACTGATCTCGCCCTGGTGCAGCATCCGGACCAGGCAAAATAGTGCGGCCATAATATCGTAAGCCTCAAACCCGGCCACCGCCGCCGGCAGCCCCATCACATCGGGGATGAAAGAAAAAGCACCGGCGCCGGTTACCACAGCCACATGCCCCGGACACATGAGCGCATCAATACTGCTGCCGCTCTGCAGAAGCCCGATCACCGCCTGCGGTATGGTTTTATGGGCGCTCAATACACTCAAGTTTTCCAACCCGCGCTCATCTGCAGCCTCGACGAGCGCAGCGGTCAGCGGAGCCGTGGTCTCAAAACCGATCCCAAAATAGACTACCTGTTTCCGAGGGTTATCCCGGGCTATGTGCAGCGCCTCCAGGGGCGAGGTCACAATCCGCACATCTTTACCGCTTTCGCGCAGGGAGTAGAGGCTTCTCTCCCCGCAGGGTACACGCATCATGTCTCCGAAGCAGGTGAAGATGACCTCTTCGCGCCCGGCCAGGGAAATAGCGGCGGCAATATCCCGCTGCGGGGTCACGCACACGGGGCAGCCGGGGCCCGACAGAAGCCTGATGTTGTCCGGCAGGAGCTGCCGGATTCCAAACCGGCGTATGTTTGCCGTATGAGTGCCGCACACCTCCAT
>CAZQVX010000082.1:0-6828 GCA_964596845.1 uncultured Syntrophomonadaceae bacterium
CTGTTGTCCCACCGGTGAGCCAAAGTGTCTGTCCCCGTGGCTCAGGCGAAGGCTTCGGGGACGTTTTTCAGGACGGCGTAGCTGAAGACGGGGCCGTCCTTGCAAACGTAGAGATTGCCCGCATTGCAGCGGCCGCACTTGCCGATGCCGCATTTCATCCTGTTCTCCAGGGTAGTGTAGATCTGATCATCGGCAAAGTTTAACTTCTTCAAGTTCTCCAGGACAAAGCGGATCATAATGGGCGGACCGCAGGTGATGGCAATGGTATTCTCCGGCGAAGGATTCACATCCATGAGCAGCGAGGGCACGAAGCCCACGTAGTGGGGCCACCCTTCTTCCTCGATATCCACGGAGAGGTGGCAGCAGACGCCGCCAACTTTCGCCGTCTCGGCAAACTCATCCTTGAAGCAGAGATCTCCCGAGGTGCGGGCGCCGTAGATGGTGGTCAGCCCGGCATATTCACCTAAATTCGCTTTCACGTACTCTACAATGGGGCGCAGGGGCGCCTGGCCGATGCCGCCGCCCACGGTAAGGATCTTCTTGCCCTTCCAATCATCTACGGGAAAGCTGTTCCCGTAGGGGCCGCGCACGGTCATCTTATCTCCCGCCTCGAGCTGGTGCAGCGCCGAGGTGACCTTGCCCGCTCTCATTACGGAAAAACGCAAGAAGCCCTTTTCTGTAGGCGAGGAGGAGATGGAGATCATGCTCTCGCCCGTGCCGAGCACCCCGATCATGGCGCACTGCCCCGGGCGGTGGCTCCAGTTCTCGCGGACAGCGGGATCATCTAGGACGACCTTGAAGGTTTTAATACAGCGATCCCCAAATGTCTCAAACCAGGTGTCCTCTACCGTAACGGTATAGGGGATGTAAGGATTGACGTAGTTTTTCATGGCGCCGCCTTCACCTGCCTTAAAATGTCGATGAGGTCAATGTTGACCGGGCAAAGGGTGGAACAGCGCCCGCAGCCGACGCAGGCGATCACCCCGAACTTATCGACAAAATATGAGTATTTGTGATTGATCCGGTTCCGGGTCCGCTCCCGGCGGGTGGGACGGGGGTTATGCCCCGAAGTGTGTTTCGTGTATTCAGCAAACATGCAAGAATCCCACATCCGGCAGCGCCGTGCTGCAGATCCTTCCACCTCATCCTGGATGTCGAAACAGTAGCAGGTGGGGCAGAGATAGGTGCAGATCCCGCAGCCCAGGCAGGCTGCCGAGACTCGCTGCCAGAGCGGATCCTCCCAGAGCCCGGGCAGCGCCTCGGGAATCCCCTGAGGATCCACGCTGCGCTTTATTTTCGCTTCCGCTTCACCGACCACCTGCTCCTTCTGCTGTGCCGCCTCCGGCCCGGCTTCCTCCAGGAGATCTTTTAGCTCCTCTACAAGGGCACTCCCTTTCTCAGTCCCCGCTTCCAGAAGGTAGCTCTCTCCCAGATCGATCATGAGAATGTCGAGCCCTTCCGGCGAAGCCGGCCCGCCGCCTACCGACGTGCAGAAGCAGTTTAGCGCAGGCTCATTGCAGGCCAGGCCGATCAGGGTGGTCAACTCGCGGCGCTTCAGGTAATAGGGATCATCGAAATCCCAGCGGAAAAGCTTCTCCACCAGCGCCATAGCGCGGGCGTCACAGGGGCGCACCCCCAGCAGGATGACTTCTTCACCGTCTCCGGGAAGCTCCAGATCTGTCTCATCAGGCGAAAAGCGGTAGAGCGTCTCCGTCTGGGGGAAGAGCAGCGCTTTGGGGGGGACCGTCGTGTTATCATGATCGATCTGCACTGTTTCGCCCTCCGCTACGGGGGCGAACTTTTTGATCTCTCCCTGCACCGCCGGCGCCCAGAGGTTTTTCCCGGTAAGTCTTCCGGTGAACTCAGACCATTTATCCTTATGCAACAGCATCGCTGACATATCGCTCTCACCCACCTCTACAAAATAAATTCCTCTGGGTCTTCAGGCTTGTGTGCGGCCTGGAACGGCTCAGCCTCAGGATCAAGCCCGGATTCGAACCCGTATTCTTCGCGCACCGTTTGGGCCAGTTTGCGGTTCAACTTGCCCAGAGGAATACCGGCCGGGCAGACCCGCTCACACTCACCGCACTCAACGCAGCGTCCGGCGAGATGAAAAGCCCGGGCCAGGTGGAATGCAGTATTCTCGGAAAAGTTCACAGCGCGGTTGACCCATATGGGGTCGAGGCGGTCGAGGATACAGTCCTCGCAGTAGCACAGGGGACAGGCATTCCGGCAGGAATAACAGCGGACGCACTTAGAGAATTGCTCCTCCCAGTAAGCCCACCGTTCCTCCGTGCTTTTCTTCTCGATCTCCGCCACGCCGTTGTCTGTCTCAGGCGCCCAGGGCTGCACCGGTTCCCCCACGGTGACATCGCTGATCACCGGGTTGGGATGGCGGCAGAGACGGCATTTTTCCGCCAGCACCTCTGCGCGGGGGACAGCTATTTCCTGCCCGCCGGTGACCAGCAGAAAATCTTCACCGTTCCAGCTGATCTCGGCAGGCTCTTCTGTTTCAGGATATTTTTCTGCGAGCAGTTTCCAGTCGACCATTCCCGGACAGGGCAGGCCGACCACCACAATTTGCTCGCGCTTGATGCCTTTTTCCACCAGAAGCTGGTTCACTGCACGGCTGTCGCACCCCTTGACCAGCAGGGCTACCTTGCGATCATCGGCCTGCTGCCCCCGGGGCACCGGCAGTTTCTCCACCAGGGTCAGGTAGGTGGCCAGGTTGGAGATGCAGAGGGGTGAGAAGATAAGCTCTTCAGCTCCGGCGGCCTCTTCAATAAAACAGGGCGCCACCCGGTAGCCGAAGGTGCCCCGGCGCCAGCCGATGAGATATTTCACATCATCCCGGGCTATGATCCCGGCCGCAGTTTCGCGTAACTTGTTTAGATCCATCACTTTCCCCTCCTCACCAGCCGATTTGCCGGCGCCTAAACTGGTCAAAGGGACCGGCAGCCACGGCATCTTCTACGGCTTTTTCCACAACTTCTTTCCATTTATGGCCTTCCGAAGCGGAGACCCAGCTCATATTGAAGCGGCGCGGGTCTACACCGGTAAATTCAAGCAGCTCTTTGAGCAGTTTAAAGCGGCGCCGGGCATAGAAGTTCCCCTCCATGTAGTGGCAATCTCCCGGGTGGCACCCCGAGATGAGCACCCCGTCGGCGCCCTGCTGCAGGGCGTTGACCACGTAAAGGGGGTTCACCCGGCCCGAACACATGACCCGGATTATTTTCACGTTTGCCGGGTACTGAAGCCGGCTCGTCCCCGCCAGGTCAGCGCCGGCGTATGTGCACCAGTTGCACAGGAAAGCAACAATGTTCGGTTTGAACGGCTCGCTCATTTAATCCCCCCCAGTGCTGCGATTTGCGGTAGAATCTGCCGGTCCCGGAAGGACCTGGGCTGGATAGAGTTGGAGAGACAGCCGGCCGAGCAGGAACCGCACCCCTTGCAAAGCGCCTCATTAACCCGGGCCACCTCCACCATATGGCCAAAGCGGTTTACCGTGACCAGCTCGATGGCGGTGTAGGGGCAGATGGAGACGCAGAAACCGCAGCCCCGGCAGGTGGATTCGTCCACTGACGCCACCTGGGCGTCGATGGACACCTTGCCGCGAGCTAAGGGGATGAGGGCCGAAGCGGCCGCCCCTTTAGCCTGGGCTACCGTATCCGGAATATCTTTGGGCCCCTGGCAGCATCCGGCCAAAAAGACCCCGTCACTGGCGGTATCCACCGGGCGCAGCTTGGGATGCGCCTCCATTAAAAAGCGGTCCGGCGACTGGGAAAGCCGCAGCAGATCGATGACCTTGCGGCCGTCACCGCGGGGTACCAGGCCCACCGCCAGGACTACGAGATCAAATTCATCCTCGCAGGGAGTGGCGGTGAGGGTGTCTTCAACCTTGACCACCAGCTTTTTACCCCGCTTGAATATCTCCGAGGGGTTGCCCCGGACATAGCGGATGCCCTCGCGGCGCACCCGGTCGTAGAACTCCTCGAAGCCCTTCCCGAAGGCGCGCACATCCATGTAGTAAACCTTGACTTTGGCGTCGGGTATTTTATCCTTGATCAGATGGGCCTGCTTGGCTGTGTACATGCAGCAGACGCGGGAGCAGTATTCGTTGCCCACGCTCTGATCGCGGGAGCCGACGCACTGAATGAAGGCGATCTCTTTCGGAGCGATTTCCTCTTCTCCGTTGTTGACGAGGACCGTTCCACCGGTGGGGCCCGAGGCGGAAACAAGCCTTTCCATCTCCAGGCCGGTGATCACATTGGGATAATCGCTATAGCCGTACTCCGGCTTCTTGGCGGCATCGAAAACGTCGAATCCTGTCGCCACAATAATCGCCCCAACTTTGAAGGAGACGATTTCGTCTTTTTGCTCAAAATCGATAGCCCCGGGGCGGCAGGCGTCGACACATTTTGGAGCTTTACCGCACTTGCCCCGGGTTAACATGAGGCATTTTTGCGGGTCAATGGTGTATTTCGCCGGGACCGCCTGGGGAAAGGGCAGATAGATGGCCCCGCGTTTGCCCAGCCCCTCGTCAAACTCATTGGGAAAGCGGCCGGCGAGGCGGCATTCAGCGGCACAGTCACCGCACCCGGTGCACTTGCTCACATCGACATAGCGCGCTTTTTTGCGCACCTTCACATCGAAATTGCCCACAAAACCGCTGACGTCCTCCACCTCAGAATAGGCGAAAAGCTCTATATTGGGGTGGTTGGCCACATCCACCATTTTCGGGGTTAAAATGCAGGCGGAGCAATCCAGGGTGGGAAAAGTCTTGTCCAGCTGGGCCATCCGCCCGCCTACCGAGGGGCTTTGCTCCACCAGGTAGACTTTAAAGCCGGCATCGGCGATGTCGAGCGCCGCCTGGATACCGGCAATACCCGCCCCGATAATCAGAGCCGCCGGTTCGGCATCAACCTCCCGGGGGGTCAGCGCCTCGAGCAGGCGCACCTTGGCCACGGCTGCAGCAACCAGTTTTTTAGCCTTGGCGGTGGCCTCGCCGCGATCACTGTGCACCCAGGAGTCCTGCTCCCTGATATTGGCCATCTCCAGGTAATAGGGATTTAACCCTACCTCTTGCAGAGCCTTGCGAAAGGTGGGCTCATGCATGCGCGGGGAGCAGGAAGCGACCACCACGCGGTTCAGCCCGTGTTCCTTAATATCATCTTTGATCAGGAGCTGGCCGGGGTCGGAACACATATACGAATAGTTACGCGCAACCACTACATTTGGCAAATTCTGCGCGTACTCCGTCACCGCTTCCACATCCACAGTAGCGGCGATGTTGATGCCGCAGTGACAGATATAGACGCCCAGTTTTGGTTTTACCGTCATCTGCTTATTCATCCTCCCACAGAGATTCAGCCTTGCTGAAGGCTCTCTTCAGGCCGCAGCGTTATCCCTTCAGCTCCTTTAATTTTTCGGTCAGCTTCGGCACGATTTTGTGCAGGTCGTCGACAATGGCATAATGCGCCGCCGCAAAGATGGGCGCATTGGGGTCCTTGTTGATGGCGACGATTGTTTTGGCGCCCTTGATCCCGGCGAGATGCTGGAAGGCGCCGGAGATACCCATGCAAAGGTAGAGCTTGGGTTTGACCGTCTTGCCCGAGGTGCCCACCTGGCGGTCGGCGGGCAGCCAGCCGGCATCGCAGGCGGCGCGCGATCCGCAGAGATCTCCCTTCATCGCTTTCGCCAGTTCTTCGGCCACCGGCAGGTTCTTATCCTCTTTCAGGCCGCGCCCGATGCCCACCAGAATTTCGGACTGGGTGATATCCACATCTCCGACCACAGCCTCAATATATTCGACAAACTTGCGGTAGTCGAGATCTTCTTTTAGCGGAGATTCAATTTTCTCCACCGCGCCCGCACCAGCCGGCTCAGGGGCCTCAAAGGCGGCCTCCCGGACCGTGACCAGAGAGGTGTCGGCCGGCTTCAAAGCGATGAGGGCGTTGACCTTGCCTGAATAGAGCTGCCTGGTGGCCTTAAGAGCGCCCTCTTCCACATCCAACCCTACGATGTCAGGCACAAAAGGCAGGCTCTTCTCTACGGCCAGCGCCGGGGCCAGGTCCACACCCTGGGCAGTCTGCCCGAGCATGACCAGCTGCGGCTTGTAATCATCGATAAGCGCGGAGAGCACTTTCTGGTACTTGTCGGAGTTGTAATCGGCAAAAAGAGGGTCATCTACCGCCAACACTTTGACGCCGTAACCGGCAATTTTAGCTGCATTCTCGTCGACGCCGCTGCCCAGCAGCAGAACCATCACTTCGCCGCCCAGCGCTCCGGCCACAGAAGGGGCCAACGCCAGCATTTCAAAAGTAATATCCCGTAACTCTCCCTGGCGGTGTTCCGCCAGCACCAAGACGTTACCCATTTAGACCAGACCTCCTTTAACCAGAATCGAAGCCAGTTTCTCAGCTTTTTCGTCAGGTTCGCCCTCAATAATTTCAGCTTTCGATTCGACCACGGGGATATAGAGTTTTTCCAGGATGAGCCGGGATGCTTCAACGTCAACATCCCCGGCAGCCACACCCAGATCGTCCAGGTTGACTAGCTTGAGCTCTTTTTTCTGGGCCTCGCGGATGCCGCGGATGGGGGCATAGCGGGGTTCGTTGATCCCCGTCTGGATAGTCAAGACGGCGGGAAGGCTAATCTCGACTACTTCCATCAGCCCGCCTTCAAGTTCGCGGTGCGCCTTGACTTTGCCCTCTTCAACCTCCACTTTTTTGACATAAGCGGCATGGGGAACACCGAGATATTCAGCCAGGGCTACCCCGGTTACCGCCTGGCCGTAGTCATTGGCCATACATCCGGTGAGAACCAGAT
>CAZQVX010000083.1:0-5624 GCA_964596845.1 uncultured Syntrophomonadaceae bacterium
GAATGAAAGAAAATATTCATCCTCGATATTTTCGCACGACGGTGACCTGCGCCTGCGGTGAATCCTTTGAGACGGGCTCCACCAGTGAGAACCTGAAGGTAGAAATTTGCTCCAAATGTCATCCTTTCTTTACCGGAAAGCAAAAGTTTGTTGATACCGGCGGCAGGGTAGAGCGTTTCAAGCGGAAGTACGGTCTGGAGTAAGTTGGAAGCCGGCAGCTGCACGAACTCAGGAGGGTTGATTTAGATGACAAGGCCGCAGTGGGTCGGCGGACAGGCGGTTTTGGAAGGGGTGATGATGCGTTATCGCGACCGGATGGCTATTGCCTGCCGGCGCAGTGACAACAGCATCAGTCTCATTTTAGAGCAGAAGACCCCTCTGGCCAGGCGATACCCCCCCCTGGGATGGCCTATCCTTAGGGGGATCGTCTCTTTTTTTGAATCCCTCATCCTGGGTGTACGCGCTCTCAACCTGTCAGCGGCAGAGGTCCTCGAGGGGGAAGGAGAAGAGATTAAAGGCTGGCAGACTTCCCTGGTGGTCCTGCTCGGCCTTGTGCTGGGGGTGGGGCTCTTTTTTATCTTGCCCACCTGGCTGGCCGGAATTTTGCCGCCGCACCTGCATCCGGTGCTCCTGAACCTGGCGGAGGGGTTGATCCGCCTGGGGATTTTCTTGGCTTATCTTTACCTGGTGACCCGATGGGGAGAAATGAAACGTGTATTTGCATACCACGGAGCAGAGCACAAGGCTGTATTCTGCCACGAGGCCGGTGGGCCGCTGGAGGTTGGAAAGGCCCAGAACTACAGCACGCATCATCCTCGATGCGGGACCAGTTTTCTCCTGACTGTAATGGTATTCAGCATTCTGCTTTTTTCTCTCTTCGGCTGGGTAACCCTTTGGCAGCGGATCGCGATCCGCCTGATCCTGCTGCCGCTGGTAGCCGGGATATCATACGAGATTATTCGCCTTACGGCAAACAGCAGCTTACCGCTGTTTCGGATCTTTGCACTGCCCGGTATATGGCTGCAGAACCTGACTACCAGCGAGCCTGATAACGGTCAGGTTGAAGTGGCTCTCTGTGCGCTGAAAGCGGTGCTGGAGCCGGGATCGGTGTCGGATGGGACCGGCGAAGAGCCGGTGGTGATTAAGAATGTTTGAGAAAATGGAGCTAATTGAGGAGCGCTATCAGGAACTGGAACGGCTGCTCAGTGATCCTGATGTGCTGGCACAAATGGATTTGTGGCAGCAGTATTCCCGGGAGCTGGCCGAATTGACTCCCGGTGTGGAGCTTTATCGGCGCCATGAAGATTTGCAGCGGGAACTGGATGAAGCCCGCGAACTTTTGCGGGAAGAAACTGAAGGCGAGCTTTCCGAATACCTGGAGGAAGAAATTAAAAAAGTTAGCGATCTTATTGAGGGTACTGCCGAGAAATTACGAGAGCTGCTGCTGCAGCGCGATCCGCATGATGAGAAAGGGGTATTCCTGGAGATCCGGGCGGGTACCGGCGGGGAGGAAGCCGCTCTCTTTGCTGCTGATCTTTTAAGAATGTACAGCCGTTACGCCGAACAAAAGGGCTGGAGGGTTGAAATTGTTGATGCTCATGCCACCGATATCGGCGGTTTTAAAGAGGTAATTGCCGGTATCGATGGGCGTGGTGTTTACAGCCGCCTGAAGTTTGAGAGCGGGGTTCACAGGGTCCAACGCATTCCCACCACCGAGTCAGGGGGGCGAATCCATACCTCGGCCGCCACCGTGGCTGTGCTTCCCGAGGCTGAAGAGGTTGAGGTGGAGGTTAATCCCCAGGATCTGCGCATCGATACTTTTTGCTCTACAGGCCCAGGCGGCCAGAGTGTGAACACTACCCAGTCTGCAGTCCGGGTGACTCACCTGCCTACGGGCCTGGTGGTCACCTGCCAGGATGAAAAATCACAGTTGAAAAACCGGGAAAAGGCACTTCGTGTCTTGCGCAGCAGGCTGATGGATAAATATATCACCGAGCAGGAGGCCGAACTGGCTCAGGAGCGGCGAGCCCAAATTGGCAGCGGCGACCGCAGTGAGCGCATCAGGACCTACAATTTTCCCCAGAACCGGGTCACCGATCACCGTGTTGGGCTGACCCTGCACCGTCTCGACCTGATCCTGGAGGGTGACCTCGATGATATTATTGAAAACCTTACTGCTTCGGCGAAAGCAAAACAGCTGCAGGATATGGGTAATTGAAAATGAGGAATAGCACCATAGAGGAGGCTCTGCGAAGAGCCTCTTTTTATTTTAAAGAGGCGGGGCTTGAACAGCCCCGCGACGAGGCCGAAATATTACTGGCTCATCTTTTGAGATGGGACCGGCTGAAGCTTTTCCTGGAACGCTCATCCCTTCTGGGCGAAAAACCCGGGGCGGCATTTAAGGAAGCTGTTGTCCGGCGGGCCAGAGGTGAGCCGATTGCGTATATAATTGGCAGCAAAGAGTTTTACGGGCTGGAGTTTGCGGTTAACAGGGATGTGCTCATCCCCCGGCCTGAAACTGAACTGCTGGTCGATGCTGTTCTGGAATGGGCCCGGAGCCGGGAAAGCAGCATCAGCGGTATAGACCTGGGATGCGGCAGCGGAAACCTGGCGGTGACACTGGCCTGTCATTTGCCGCAAGCTTCATTTTACGCGGTCGATCTTTCAGAAAAGGCGCTGCACCTTGCGGCAGGTAATGCTGCACGGCACGGCCTAAGCGAGCGAGTCAGTTTTTTTCAGGGTAGCTACCTGGATGCCCTGGCCTGGATAGAACCGGCGCCTCGATTCAACCTCGTAGTGGCCAATCCTCCGTACCTCTCTGTCCGGGATATAGAGGCGTTGCCTCCGACTATCCGCAATTATGAACCGCGCCTGGCGCTGGACGGGGGCCCGGACGGTCTGTCCGCTTATCGAAGCATACTGGAAACCCTGCCCCCTTATATGCAGGGGCCGGGCTTGATTGCTTTGGAAATAGGCGCTGCCCAGAGCGATAAAATTCTTCAACTCTGCCGGGACACAGGTATTTTCAATAATTTAACCATACTGCCCGACTTACAGCATCTTCCCCGGGTGCTCCTCGGTTCATTTTAGTTTTTCTCCTGTAGAGGTGGCAGTCAAACGGCCGTGAATCACCCCCTTGACTGAAAGAAGATGGTTGGCGATTTCTTTGGCTTCCGCAGCCGGCCCTTTGATCAGCAGCACTTCCAGACAGCGATCGTGCGCCAGGTGCACATGCATAGTTGAGATGATCAGTCCTACATAACGGTGCTGCAGCTCCAGCAGGAGATCGTTAAGGCCTCGCACGTGATGATCGTAAACCAGGGTGATCGCCCCCGCCACTTCAATATCATCTTCAGACCATTCCATCTCAACCAGTTGATTCCGGATCAGATCCCTGATTGCCTCCGAGCGGTTGGCATAACCTTTTAACACTATCTCGCGATCAAAGGATTCAAGTAATTCCTGATCCATGGAGACTCCGAAACGGATTAACCTGGTCATGTTTTTAATTACCTCCTTAAATTGCCGGCCTGGCGCTGATCCCTATCCCGAAGATTCTAAGACAATTATAACATCATTTACCCAGAATAATTCTTCAATAATGTCTAAAGGATACAGATACTGGCAAGAATAGGGGTGAGGGGGGAAGAGCCGTGCTGGCGAACAAAGTAAAATTGAGTGGGGTTAACACCTTTAAACTGGCGGTCCTGTCTTCCGAAAAAATGAAAGAGCTTTTTGCCCGGGTTAAAAAGGGGGATACTGAGGCCAGGGAGACTCTGGTCAGGGGCAATCTGCGCCTGGTCCTCAGCATTCTGCAGCGTTTTAAAAACCGGGGTGAATCGCTCGATGATCTGTTCCAGGTGGGCTGCATTGGCCTGCTTAAAGCTATCGATAACTTCGAACTGGAGCATGAAGTCAATTTTTCGACTTATGCCGTCCCCATGGTGATCGGTGAGATTAAGCGCTATTTACGCGACAATAACAGCATACATATCAGCCGCTCCATTAAAAGCCTCTCTCACCGGGTGATCCAGACCAGGGAGGAACTCCTGAAAAATAACCATCGAGAACCAAACATTAGTGAAATTGCTGAAGCAATGGGGATGACTGCGGAAGAGGTGATCTTTGCTTATAATGCCGCCCAAGAACCGGTTTCGCTTTATGATCCTGTTTTTCGTGACAGCACCGATCCGGTCTATGTGATGGATCTGATCAGCGATCAGTCGGACACTACCGAGAAATGGCTGGAAAATATAGCCTTGCAGGAAGCGCTGGATAAACTTGAACCCAGAGAGAAAAAGATCATCGAGGCGCGTTTCTTCGAAGGAAAGACGCAGGTGGAGATTGCCAGGCAGGTAGGGATATCCCAGGCCCAGGTTTCGCGCATTGAAAAAGCAGCCCTGGAGATGATCAGGTGCTACTACAAGCAGGAGGGGACGCAGGATGGAGAAATACGGAAATAAAGCCGTCAGCCGTACTATTTTTACAGTGGTTTCTGCCTGCGCTCTGTTCCTTCTGGCATCAGTATTTTGCTCCATGCCAGTCTGCGAAAATAACTCTGTCTGGCAGGTAGAAGGCTGTGATCCTGTGGTCAGGCTGCATGTGCGGGCTGCCGGCGACAGCCCGGCGGAGCAGTCTTTTAAAATGGATCTGGTCGCTCAGGTGCAGCAGCTGCTTTCGGAGAAGAGCCCCCACTTTCCCGTAAGCTATGAGTCCTACCTTTCCTATCTGCACAAACGCCTGCCTGAACTGGAAAAATATCTCCAGGCGTACGCGGCTCAATACGCGGCAGGGACAGTAACTGTAAGGTTGGCCAGAGAATCCTTTCCTCTGCGGACATATGGGCGTCGGCTTTACCCGGCAGGTGAATATACCGCTTTGTTGGTTACTATTGGAGAAGGCGCCGGTGAAAACTGGTGGTGTCTGCTGTTCCCCTCGCTCTGTATCCCCCCGGCCAGGACCAGCGATAAACTTATGGAAGAAAAAAATGCAGATCTCCTATCCACAAAGGTCAGTGAGGCGCCGGGTTTTCTTGCCGGCAGCGAGGCTGATAAAATTGAAGGGCCCGCCGGTGCAAGCCGCTGGCGAATAAAAATTTGGGAATTAATAAGGCGTCCGGGACAACAAATAATTGAAAAAGCAGAGAAGATCTTCTATAATTAATTTAAGCCTTGATCATTACAGAGAGACAAACTTGTTCAGCCTCAGGAGGTTGGGGAGTGTCCTGGCAGGAATATATGCAAATCGCCTTTATTACGGTGGGCGGTCTGGGGCTTTTTTTATTTGGCATCCAGATGATGGCAACGGGTATGCAGAAAGTGGCCGGGGACAAGCTGCGCCGGATCCTCGAGGTGCTCACAACCCGCCCCATCATCGGTGCGCTCACCGGTCTTTTAATTACCATGCTTATCCAGAGCAGCGGCGCCACCACGGTTATGGTGGTCGGTTTTGCCAATGCAGGTTTGATCACCCTGTCCCAGGCCATCAGTGTGATCATCGGTGCGAATGTGGGGACAACGGTTACCGCCCAGATTATCTCTTTTAAAATTGAAGCTATCGCCTTCCCCGTTATCGGCATCGGTGCGCTCATCATCTTTTTCAGCAGGCGCAGGCAGCACCGCTAT
>CAZQVX010000083.1:5724-6795 GCA_964596845.1 uncultured Syntrophomonadaceae bacterium
AAACCCTTTATAGGCCTGGTCCTGGAAACAGCATCTACGGTGACCCGCCAGATCGCCAATGCGCATTCCATTTTCAATGTTCTTAACTCCCTGATCTTTATTGTGATCCTGCCTTACTTCACCAGGTTTATCACTTACCTGGTCCCCGGTGGGGATGTAAGCATCGAGATCGGCCCTACCTATCTGGATAAAAGAATGCTGCCCACACCGGCGGCGGCTATCCAGGGGGCCAAAAAAGAGCTGCTGCGCATGGCCATGATCGCCCGCGAAATTGTCGGCGAAGCGCTGGAGACCTTTGTGAAAAATGATTTAAAAAAGGGAGCCCATATTGATCAGATGGAGGATCTTCTGGATGGTCTCGAGGAGGCCATCAATGTATTTCTGGCAGAGCTTTCTCAGAATCCTCTTACCGAGGCCCAGTCTAAGATCGTCGCCAGCTTTATGTCTGCAGCCAATGACCTGGAGAGGATTGGCGATCATGCCATCAACATAAAGCAGTTGGCCGAGGTGAAGGTTGAGGACAGGCTGCCTTTTTCTGAACAGGCGCTGGATGAGCTCAGCATGATCTACGAAAAGGTCAACATCATGCTGGAGCGGTCGATTCAGGCCTTTGATACGGAAAACAAACCGCTGGCCCGGATGGTCATGATAGAGGATGACGAGGTTGATCTGATGGAGAAAGTTTTACGAAAAGCGCACATTGAAAGGATCAACACAAAAAAATGTTACCCGCCTTCAGGAGTGATCTATCTCGATATTTTGAGCAATATGGAACGAATTGCCGATCATGCCACCAATATCGCCCAGCTGGTAGTAGAAGAATTTTAGGCGCTTCCGGCGCTGTGGAGTAAAAAGATGCCGAAAGTATTGCGGATCAATCGAACCCTGGTTTTTCCTCCCGGCCGCAGGAGCATCTTGGCCGCAGCCGGGATCATCCGGCGGGGCGGTCTGGTGGCTTTTCCAACCGAAACGGTATATGGGCTAGGCGCTTCTGCCGTGGACAGGCGGGCGGTAAAAGAGATCTTCAAGGCCAAGGGACGCCCGGCGGATAACCCGCTTATTGTTCATGTG
>CAZQVX010000084.1:0-4752 GCA_964596845.1 uncultured Syntrophomonadaceae bacterium
AGGAATTGGAGGGACTTTGCGCCCAGGCGGCTCTCCGCCTGGACCCCGCTGAAGAGGATGAGATTGCTCACCAGTTGAACGACCTGCTGAAAGTCTTGGGCAAAATAAAAGAGGTTGATACCACCGGGGTTGAGCCGGCTTTTCATCAGACGGCGCCGCCGGTTTGCTTCCGAGAGGACGAGGTGGAGCCCTCGCTTCCCCTGGATCTTGTTTTTGCCAATACAGCCAACCGGAGCGAAAACTACTTTCGCGTTCCCCGCATCACCGGGGGTGAAGCAGATGAAGTTTGAACCCGGCTGCAGGCGCCGGTTACAGAAAGGAGCGGTCCAATGAAGCTTTTTGAGATGACGGCGCTGGATTTAAGCCGGCTGCTGCAGAAAAAAGAGATCAGCGCGGTGGAGGTAACGCAGAGTTATATTGAGCGCGCTGCGAAGATAGATCCCCTGGTTCGGGCTTATATTACCCGGACTCCGGAGATCGCCCTGGCTGAGGCCGAAGCTGTGGACAAAAAACGAGGCCGCGGCGAAACGCTGCACCCTCTGGCCGGGGTTCCCCTGGCGGTAAAGGACAATATCTGCAGCCGCGGGGTGCGCACCACTTGCGCTTCGCGCCTTCTCGAAGAATACATACCGCCGGAAGATGGCGCCGTGATGCGGAAAACCCGCGTCGCGGGGATGCCCCTGCTGGGAAAGACCAACCTCGATGAATTTGCCATGGGCTCTTCCACAGAGAACTCGGCCTTTTTCCCCACTCGTAACCCCTGGGATCTGACACGGGTGCCCGGGGGATCCAGCGGCGGATCCGCCGCGGCTGTTGCTTCCGGCATGGCGCCGCTGGCGCTGGGTTCGGATACGGGGGGCTCCATCCGCCAGCCCGCCGCCTTCTGCGGCCTGGTGGGCTTGCGGCCCACCTACGGCCGGGTCTCTCGTGCAGGGATGGCGGCCCTGGCTTCCTCGCTGGATCAGGCCGGCCCGCTGGCCCAGACCGCCGCCGACGCTGCGCTGCTGCTGGAGCTCATCGCCGGGCCGGATCCCCTGGACGGCTCCACTTCGGACAGGCCCGTTTCGGGCTATCTGGAAGCCTTGCCGCAGGGGGTTAAAGGCTTGCGTATTGGGCTGCTGATGGAAAATATGCCTGCGCATTTTGACGCTGAAATCCTGGCCGCCGTTAAAAAAGCCGCCGGGATCCTGGCTGAAAACGGGGCTTCGGTGGAAGAGTTCTCCTTGCCGCATATCGACAGCAGCCTGGCGGCATACCATCTCATCTGCGCCGCCGAGGCCGCCTCCAACCTTGGCCGCTTCGATGGGCTCAGGTACGGGCGCAGTGCGGCGGGGGACAGCGTCACCGAAATGTACGGCCGCTCCAGGGGTGAATACCTCGGCCCTGAAGTTAAACGGCGCATCCTTCTGGGGACTTATATCCTGCGCGAGAAGCAGTACGAGCCCTATTACGCTCAGGCAGCGCGCGTGCGCACCCTCATCCGCCGTGACTATGAGACTGCTTTCAAGCGTTTCGATCTGCTGTTGGGGGCGGTTACGCCGACGACAGCCTTCAAGCTGGGCGAAAAAACTGATGACCCTGTGGCCATGTACCATGCAGATATCTGCATCCTGCCCGGACCCCTGGCCGGAGTGCCCGCTATATCTGTTCCCGGCGGCCTGGACTCCGGCGGCTTGCCCATGGGGGTGCAGCTGACGGCCGGCCCCTTCAGGGAGGAGATCCTCTTAAGGGCGGCACACCTTTTGGAGCAGAATCGCGGTTTGGCGCCGCTGCGCCCGCCGCACCTGCCGCCTGAGTCATAAAGGGAGGTTTAATCATGGAATACGAAACTGTAATCGGCCTGGAGATACATGTTGAGCTGCAGACCCGCTCAAAAATATTCTGCGGCTGCAGCACTGCCTTCGGGGCTGAACCGAATAGTAACTGCTGCGCCGGCTGTCTGGCGCTGCCCGGCACCCTGCCGGTACTGAACCGCCGCGCTGTAGAATATGCCGTTCTGGCTGCTCTGGCCCTGAACTGCCGGGTGCAGGAGAAAAGTGTTTTCGCCCGTAAAAACTATTTTTATCCCGATCTGCCGAAATCCTACCAGATTTCACAGAACAGCGAGCCGCTGGCCTGGGGCGGACACCTGGACTTAGATTTTCCTGAAGGCAGCCGCCGGATCAACCTGCACCGGGCCCACCTGGAGGAAGAGGCGGGCAAGCTCATTCATGCCGGAGATTCTATCCTGAGCGCCCCTTACTCCCTTGTTGACTACAACCGGGCGGGGGCGCCGTTGCTGGAGATCGTCACCTCCCCGGAGATTCGCTCGGGGAAGGAGGCGCGCCTGTTCCTGGAAGAACTGCGCACGCTGCTGCTCTACACCGGCGTCTCCGATGTCAAGATGGAAGAGGGCTCCATGCGCTGCGATGCCAACATTTCGTTGCGCCCGGCCGGGTCCGGGGAACTGGGCACACGCATAGAGGTTAAAAACCTAAACTCCTTTCGGGCCGTGGAACAGGCCTTGAACTACGAGGCGGAGCGTCAGGCTCGCATCCTTAAAGAGGGAGGCGAGGTCATCCAGGCCACCTGCCACTGGGATGATGCCCGCAAGGTCACCGTGGTTATGCGCAAAAAAGAAGGAGCCGCCGACTACCGCTATTTCCCCGAGCCCGATCTGCCGCCGCTGATTTTGGAGCGATCCTTCATCGAATCGATGAGAGGCCGGCTTCCCGAACTGCCCCGGCAGAGACGGCAGCGCCTGCAGGAGTGCTACGACCTGTCTGCCGAAGAGGCGGCTATCATCACCGGAACACGCGAACTGGCCGACTTTTTCGAGGGGGCGGCAGCGAATTACCGTGACTATCGTAGCCTGGCCAACTGGGTCCAGGGGGACCTCATCTACCAGCTGCGCGAAAGCGGAAAGAAAGTGGAGGAATTTGCTCCGCAAGCGCTGGTGGAACTTCTTGAGCTGCTCGATGCCGGCGAGATCAACCGCCCTGTGGCCAAGGAGCTCCTGGCCGAGGCGGTCAAAAGCGGCGCCTCGCCGCGCGAGTTGGTACGGCAGCGGGGCCTGGGGCGGATATCGGGCCGGGAGGCGCTGGAGCCGCTGGTGGAGCAGGTGATGGCGGAAAATCCCGAGGCTGTAGAGAATTTCCGCAAGGGTAAAGAGAAGGCGCTGGCTTTTCTTGTGGGCAAGGTGATGGCTCTGACCCGGGGCCGCGCCGATCCCCAGGAGCTAAATCATCTTCTCCGGGAAAAACTGTAACCGGCAGCAGGAAATTACTGGACTGAGGGCGAACCATCCAGGGAGCGGTTTAGGGTAAATTTTCTTAGCCTTACCTGCCGGAGGGGGATGGTGCTTATGTTTACCCGGGCAGCGCTGGTTTATTCTCATAATGGGCTAAAGTACCTTCATGATTTTCGAGATCCCGCTGCGAGCCCGGCGGTGGCTCTTGAGAGTGACAGCCGCCTGCTGAAACTGGGCTGCCGGATTTCCATTGATCTGGCCTCTCCTGAGCCCATTGAGCTGCTGCGCTTTGAACTGCAGTTTAAGCCCGGCCTTTCCCGAAGTAAGAAAATGATGGTCAACGGATTCCAGTCCTGGAGCAGCAGCGGCGAGATCTCCTCCGGCGCGCGCCTGTCTCCTCTGTTCAGAGCGGCTTACCCCGTTCTCGGCCCCTACGGCGATTACCGTTTTTACCGCTACTCCGGGCGGCGGGGGCGTTTCCATTCATGGACTTACACCTACTTTAGCCTCGGCGGCGACGAGATTATCCTGATGGGTTCCCTTGACGAAAGGGAGGGCTATACCCTCTTCGATTATTGCTATCGCCGTGATCGGCTGATCATCTTCCGCGACTGCGAAGGGGCGCTTGCCTCCGGGAGTTATCCCCTGCTGCATTTTTACATAGGCCGGGGTAAAACCCGGGCGGTAATGGATGAATATTTTAAGCTTATGGGACTGCCCCGAGAAAATTCTCCCCGGGTCACCGGGTGGTGCAGCTGGTACAATTATTATACGCGCGTTTCTGAGACCGATGTCAGGCACAACTTAGAAGCGCTTGCGGAGCGGGGACTGCCTCTGGATTACTTTCAGATTGACGATGGATGGCAGAGAGCTATCGGCGATTGGCTGGAATGCAACGAGAAATTTCCCTCGGGAATGAAAAATATCGCCGCGATCACCGGCGACCGCGGTTTTCAACCGGGTCTCTGGCTGGCGCCCTTTATCTGTGAGCGCCGCTCACGGATTTACCGGGAAAATCCCGACTGGCTGCTGCGCGACCGCCGGGGCAAACCTGTAAAAGCAGGCTACAACCCCGGCTGGAGCGGCTGGTTTTACGCCCTCGATTTTTATGCTCCCGGTTTTCAGGATTACCTTGACCGGGTGTTTAAGCTGCTTCAAGACGAATGGGGCTACCGTTTGTTTAAACTGGACTTTCTCTACGCTGCCGCCCTGCTGCCCCGGCAGGGAAAAACGCGCGGCGCAATCATGACTGAAGCGTTGGAGTTCATCCGGAGCCGGACCCCAGAGAGCAAAATTCTGGGTTGCGGTGTTCCCCTGGGGCCGGCTATGGGACGCATGGATTACTGCCGCATCGGTTCCGACGTGGCACCTTTTTGGGACTTGCCCCTTAAAGGGCTCTCCTACCGGGAACGCTACTCCACGGGAAATTCGCTCAGATCCACCATTGGCCGCTACCATCTCGACCGGCGGGCATTTCGCAACGATCCCGATGTTTTTATTTTGCGGGATGGCCAATCCGGGGT
>CAZQVX010000084.1:4852-6666 GCA_964596845.1 uncultured Syntrophomonadaceae bacterium
AAAATTGAACCGCAGGCAGGCAAACCGTATCTCCTGGGCGCCGCAGGACATATTTACCCGGGAGCCCAGGTGGAAAAATTCATTGTCCGCGCGCACAGCGTCACCTTGAAGCTGCATGAGCACGCTTCGCCTGACAGCAAGGTCTATCTGGCGGTTCCGCAGGGGACAACCAACCTCATCGTAAACAAAAAGAGCTATCCGGTGACGATAAAGGATGGGTTTTATTTTGTGACCGTTCCTGGCATATAATGTAGCCAATCTGCCAATGATAGTTCTGCCGGGGGGGATCGATCTGAGGAGCAGTGAAAGGTTGCAGACAACCGTTGTATGGACAGTTCTCGGGGCGGCAGCCTTGCTCTATTTGGGAGCTATTATGGCTGGGATGTCTGCGGGGCCCCCGGCCGGCGCGGCGGTCGAGCCATATTTCAGTGAGCCTTTTCTATCCCGGGCGGCGGCTTACCAGAGGGCGGGCCTGGCTGTTTCCCTGCTGCAGCAGGTAACCACCCTGCTTTTTCTTGCTGCGGTCACATACGCGGCGCTGCGCTGTCTCCGGGCTGCCCCACAGCCGCCCCCGGCTGCGGCGGCAGGTTATATCCTTCTATTTTTACTTTTTTCGCAGCTGTTAAGCCTGCCTTTCAATTTTTATCGTGGCCATACCGTGGAGCACCGCTTCGGCCTTTCGGTCCAGACAGCGGCAGGCTGGTTTGCCGATTACGGTAAAAGCGCCCTCATCAGCCTCTTTATTTCTGCGATTGCCCTCATGGGGCTCTATTTGCTCATGACTCACTTCCCGGCGCACTGGTGGTTCCTGGCCGGAATTGCCTTTTCTTTTTTTCTGCTGCTCAGCACCTACCTCTATCCCCTGATCATCGAACCGCTCTTTCACCGCTTCACCCCCCTGGAAGATAAAGCTCTGCAAGGAGAGATCATGGAGATGGCCCGGAAGTCGGGCATTAGAGTGGAGCGCATTCTCGTTGCCGATGCCGGCCGCCGCACCCGCAAGGCCAATGCATATTTCAGCGGCATGGGCGGCACAAAACGTATCGTCATCTACGACACGCTGCTGCACAATTTTACTTCTGAAGAGCTGCTCGCTGTGATCGCGCACGAGATGGGCCACTGGCGCGGACGTCATCTCGGGCAGGGGATCTTGATGGGAGCGGCGGGATCTTTTGCCGCCCTCTATCTTTTGCACCTTCTTCTGCAGAGGATGGGCCTGCATGGTGATTTCCGGGCTCTGCCGGCGGCGCTGCTTTTCTTTGCCCTCATCTCCATGGCCGCTGCGCCGGCTCAGAACGCTGTGGCCCGCATTCAGGAGAGGGCGGCGGACCGGGCTGCTTTCAGCCTTGTGGGGGAGGCGGCGCCCTTTGTTTCCCTTTACCACAAACTGGCTTTAAGCAATCTCTCTGTGGTGCAGCCCCACCCTCTGCTGAAGGCTGTTCTCTACACCCACCCGCCTCTGCTGGAGCGCATCGAGGCGGCGCAGCGCTACGCCGGGGAGAAAGGGGAGATCCTGAAATAGCAGGAGGGGGTCGCCCGTTCGAGGCGAACATGTTGAGGGAAGCGAGGGTTTAAGTGATATGAATTTGACCGTACTGGGCTGTCAGGGACCCTACCCCGCGGCGGGCGGCGCCTGCTCGGGCTACCTTCTGGAAGAGGGCGGCTGCCGGGTTCTGATCGACTGCGGCAGCGGCGTTCTCAGCCGCCTGCTGCGCTATGCAAGGCCCTGGGAATTGGAGGCGGTGCTGCTCTCGCACCTGCATTATGATCACACCGCCGATCTTCTGGTGGCGCGTTATGCTCTTGAATATGCG
>CAZQVX010000085.1:0-6663 GCA_964596845.1 uncultured Syntrophomonadaceae bacterium
CTTTCACCACGGGCGCATAATTATCTGCATGAAAAATCATATCACTTCAACCCGGCGAAGTCAACTTGCACATGGCACTTTTGACCGCGCTTTTGACGCCTGCTTCTGATGGTTCTGCTGTTTCTGCTTGGTCCCTGCTTCTGTTTGGCCGGCTTCTGTTGGCTTCTGCCCTCCGCTTCTGATTCTGCCCGGCCAGTTTGCCGGACCTTTGCTTTTTGACTTTTATTAGTTTTTCCCCTGAGTTATCTGCCGCTAAAGGGGCAATATATAACGGCAGATGAATAAAAAGGCAGGCGCAGACAAATGGATGGGAATAAACCCGGGGCATCGGCCGAAAAGGATAAGCTATTTTACCTGATCCGCCCCGCCTCCGGCGGCATGCGCACCCACTTGCAGCAACTGCTGGTCCGTTTCAGCAAGGATTACGCTGTCTACCTGGGGACACCGCCCGATGGCGGCCTGGTTGAATCAGCGGGTCTCTCTCAAAGTTCTTGCTTCCGCCTGCCCCTCTCGAGAGGGGTTAACCCGGTCGGCGATCTCATTGTCTTCCGCCGCCTCTACGGGCTGCTGCGCAGGCTACGACCGGTCCTGCTGCATATCCACGGATTCAAGGCGGCATTGCCCGGGCTGCCTGCGGCGCGTCTGGCCGGGGTCCCTGCTCTGATCACAATGCATAATTACCCGGCCCACGGGGCTTTAGTCCATACACCGGCCGCCCTAAAAGCGCTTGGTGCGCAAAGGGCGCAATACATTACCGTCTCTGGCGCCCTGGCTCACGAACTCAATGTTTCAGGTATTCCCCGGGCGCAGATCAGCGTGATCCATAATGGCATAGATCCCGCTCCATTTGAGGCCGCCGCCCTGGGCAGGTTTGAGCGGAAATTGGGCGCCGGTGAGATTGTGGTGGGGACAGCAGCCCGCTTCGCTCCCCAGAAAGGGCTGGCCTATTTTTTGCAGGCGGCCGCCGCGCTGGCGCCGCTTTTTCCGCAGATGCGTTTCGTGATGATGGGCGACGGCCCCGGGCGGCCTGCTCTCGAGAAGCTGGCCCGGCAGCTGGGGCTTTCGGGGCGGTTTACATTTTGCGGCCACTGTAGCGATCTGGTGCAACGGCTGGCCTCTATCGACATCTTTGTGCTGCCATCGCTTACAGAGGGGCTTTCGCTCACTGTTCTTGAGGCTGCCGCTGCAGGGTGCGCGGTGGTGGCCACAAGAGTCGGCGGCCTGCCCGAGGTGATCGCCGACGGTGTGCATGGACTGCTGGTCCCGCCGGCTGACGGGGTAGCGCTGGCCCGTGCAGTTGCCATGCTGGCCCGTGATCCGGCGCAGGCCCGCCGCCTGGCCCGGGCCGGTCGTGAGCGGGTGAAAAGACAATTTACCTTGGAGCGGATGCTCTCCCGAACCGCCGCCCTTTACAGCCAGCTGGTTGGTGAATCCTGCGCCGGAGGCTGTCGTTCAGCGGATCCGGAGCCGGCGGGTGAAAGGTGATTCAAGAGGGCAGGCCGGGTCGGAGCAGAGTGCGCGCCGCCCTGGCAGCGGCAGCGGCGGTGCTTCTTTTAGCGGCTATTGTACTTTTCCAATGGGTGCAGCGCGCTGAGGGACCCTGGATCAACCTTAGCCCTGGCGGCGTAGAAAGAGGAGAAGGACGGGTCATTTTACTGTTGGCGGATCGGCTCACTTACAGCGATCTGCGCAGCAGGGCGGAGCCCAACCTCACCTGGTTGCTTGAGCAGGGTGCTGTTGCCCTGATGAATGTACGCACCGGCCGGACGGGCAGCGAGAGCGGCTACTTGAGCATAGGCGCGTCGGCAAGGGCCGCAGCCGGCCCGGAGGGGCGGAGCGCCTTAGAAAAAGGTGAACCCTTCGAGGGGGGCCGGGCTGAAATAGCCTTTGAACGCCGGACCGGGGCATACCCCGGCGGAACTATCTTTCACCTGCAGACCGCCGTACTGCAGTTGAAAAACAGCGCTTTGCCCTATCCGGTGACGGTGGGGCTGCTGGGAGAAAGACTGAAGAAAAAAGGTTTAACTGCGGCGGTTTGGGGCAACGCCGACGCAGAAGTGCCGAATCGCAGCGCGGTGATGGTAGCCATGGACAGCGCCGGAGTGGTTGCGGCGGGGACGGTGGGGGATGAGTTGCTGCAGAAGGAGCCCCTATATCCCTACGGCCTGCGCACCGATATAAGTGGGTTGGCCGCCGCTGTTGCTGATAACATTGCCGCAGCCCACCTGCACGTGGTTGAATTTGGCGACAGCAGCCGCCTGGACGAATACTGGCCTTATCTGGCACCGGCGAGAGGGGAGGCGCTGCTCGGACTGACCCTGGAGAACCTGGATCGGCTTCTCGGTGAGCTGCGGCCCCTTGTTGAGGGAGAAAACTGCTCCCTGCTCCTGGCCGCCCCCTCGCTGCCCCTGAACCGCCCCTTTGGCGGGGAGCAGCTTGCCCCGCTGCTTCTATTTACTGCCGGTGGTCCTTGCACCGGTCTTCTTTACAGCACCGCCACCCGCCGTCCGGGCCTGGTGCAGAATACCGACCTGGCCTCCATGCTCCTGGCCCTCATGGGGGCTGTTGACGAAAGCTCTTCATCCCGGCCGGGGTTATCCTTCGGCATCATTCCGGAGAAAGAATCCCTCAGTTTTCTGGATTGTTTCAACAGGCAGGCGACGCTGGTTTTTAACCAGCGCACTCCGCTGCTCAAGGGTTACGTTGCCATACTGGTGGCAGTTCTTCTGGCCGGCCTGGCCGGACTGCTGCTGAAGGCGCCCCTCTTACTGCGCCCCCTCAGCTGCCTGATCCGGCTGCTGCTATTTGCCCCCCCGGCGCTGCTGCTGCTCCCCGGGTTGCTCAGCTTTCCACAGCCCACAGCCTGGCAGAGCGGCCTAATCCTCTTGGGAGCGGCGCTGCTGCCCGCTTTGCTGCTGCACCCCCTGCAAGAAAAAAACCGCCATCTTTATTGGGCTGTGCTCGGCTGGGGCATCGCTCTTGCTCTGGTTATTGACACTCTGATCGGAGCTCCCTTGCAGCAGGTCTCGCTCCTCAGCTACGATCCGGCCGGCGGGGCGCGCTATTATGGGATGGGCAACGAGTATATGGGCGTGCTCATCGGGGCGGCCTTGCTGGGGACGGTATCCCTGACGGCATATGTTTCGGGGGAAGCTGCAGCGCCGGCGCCGGGGCAAAAAACCGTCCCTACCCTTTTGGCCGCGGTGGTGATGATCTTTTATGGCATAATCATCTTTGTCCTGGCGGCGCCTAATTTCGGGGCTAACCTCGGCGGGACCCTTACGGCGGCGGCAGCTTTCGGGGCGGCCTGGCCTGAACTGATGGGGTTGGGCGAGGAAAGAAAGAAGGTGATTCTGGGGGTGGCCGCCTTCTTGATCCTGGCTGCAGGGCTGCTCTGGCTCCTGAATCTCTGCCTGCCCGGGCTCCAGCCTTCTCATGTAGGCCTCTTCGGGGAAATGGTCAGCTCGCGCGGTCCGGCAGGCTTCTGGGAGACCATCTGGCGCAAGATGAGCATGAATGTCAAGCTGGTGCGCTATTCTATCTGGGGGCGGGCTCTGGCCACCCTGGTGGGGCTCTGTGTGGTATTTTTTTTCTATCCCGGCGGGCTCAGACAGCGCTTGAAAAGAGAATGCCCCGGCCTGGTCACCGGCGTGATCGCCGCCCTGGCCGGCGCCGCTGCGGCACTTCTAACCAACGACTCCGGAGTGGTGGCGGCGGCTACGCTCCTGCTTTACGCGGTGCCCCCGCTGCTGGTCACAATCATGCAGAAAAGTTGCACCGCAGGGTAAGATATTAAGGGATGCAGGACTAAGGGGAAATCTATGGAATATTTTAGTTTGGGAAATTCCTTTGAGGAGGTCTGCTATTTGGCGTCGGATAAGTTAAACACAGCGCTGCCCAATGGGATCAGATTGACATTTATTCCCCAGAAAAAATTCAAGACCATAAGCATGGCCTTATTTATCCACCAGGAACTAGCGGCGGATAAAGCGACCCTGACCGCGTTGCTGCCTTCGGTGCTGGAGCGGGGCAGCCGGCTTCACCCCGATAATTTGACCCTGCGCCGTTCTCTGGAAGAGCTTTACGGCGCCGAGCTGGCTACGGATGTGCACAAAAAAGGGGAGCGGCACCTCATTTCCTGTTCGCTGGAGATGATGCACGGCAAGTATGTGGGAGAGGGAGAGCAGATGCTTCGCACCGGGCTGGCCATCCTGGGCGGGATCATCGGTGATCCCCTGGTGGTGAACGGAGGCTTCAAGGATGCTTACGTGGCCCAAGAAAAGGAGCAGCTTGGCAACACAATCCGGGGCCTGATCAATGATAAGACAGTCTACTCTGTGGAGAGGTGCTTGCAGAGTATGTGTGCCGGGGAGAGGTTTGGGGTTTTCAAATACGGAAGGTTGGAGGATCTGGGCGGAATCAATCCTGCTTCCCTTTGGCGCTACTATCGCGAAATCCTTTCAACTAATCCCGTGGAGCTTTACATCGTCGGCGATCTCGATGCGCAGCAGGTGGAGGCGGCGGCCCGGGAGGAGGTTCGCTTCCACCGCGGCCCGCAACCGGATGGATTGCCTGAAACAGAGGTCTACATGGAGCCGTCGGGGGTCAATTTCGTTGAAGAGAGGATGGCGGTGGGCCAGGCCAAGCTCGTCTTCGGCTATCGCACCAATATTGCCTACCGCGACCCCCTTTATTTTGCGCTGGTGCTCTATAACGGTATCCTGGGGGGCTTCCCTCACTCCAAGCTTTTTCTCAATGTGCGCGAGAAGGCTAGCCTGGCTTATTACGCCCACTCCCGGCTGGAGAGGCACAAGGGGATCATGCTCATCGCCGCCGGGATTGAAGGGAACAAGTACGAACAGGCCCGGCAGATTATTGAGCAGCAGGTCGAGGCGATGGCCCGCGGGCAGATCAGCGAGATCGAGCTGGAGAACACCCGCCGGGGGCTCATCAACCAGCTGCGCACCCAGGAGGACAGCCCCTACCAGTTCATCAGCCGGCAGCTGGATGGGGAGATCGGCGGCAGGCATTACACCACAGCTGAGATGATCCGGGCCATCGAAGAGACAGGTCTGGAGGAGATCAAAGCTGCAGCGGGTAAAATCAGGCTTGACACGGTTTACCTGCTGCAGGGTGAGGAAGGGGTCACTTCTGATGAACAGTAGAAACAGCAAAAAAGTGCGGGAGTTTACCGAACTGCAGGAAACTCTGATCTGTTATACCATCTACCCGGGGATGCCGCTCTACATCCTGCCGAAGCCGGGCTACCAGAAAAAATATGCCGCTTTTGCGGCCCATTTTGGCTCCATCGACAACCGCTTTCAGGTCGAGGCTGCTGCTGAGCCGGTGACTATCCCGGAGGGGGTGGCTCATTTTCTGGAGCACAAGCTTTTTGAAGATGAGCGGGGCAATGTGTTTGATCGTTTTGCCGCCCACGGGGCGTCGTCCAATGCCTTTACCACGTTTACGCATACCAGCTACCTCTTTTCCACGACCGATCATTTCTCCGAATGCCTGGAGCTGCTGCTCGATTTTGTCCAGGAGCCCTATTTCACCGATGATTCGGTGCGAAAAGAGCAGGGGATCATCGGGCAGGAGATCGGCATGTATGAGGATAACCCCGACTGGCGGGTCTTCTTCGATCTGATGCAGTCGCTCTACCAGCGTCACCCGGTGCGCGAAGATATCGTCGGCACGGTGGAGAGCATTGCCCGGATTACGCCGGAGCTGCTCTACCAGTGCTACCGCCGGTTTTATCATCCCGGCAATATGGCTCTCTTTGTGGTGGGAGACATTGATCCCGGGGCGGTCTGGAAGCAGGTTGATGAAAATATCGCCCGGCACAACTACAGGGAACTCGGCGAGATCATCAGGCTCTACCCCGAGGAGCCGGCGACAGCGCCGCGGCATCGGACTACAAGGGAGATGGTTGTCTCCGAGCCCCTGTTTAACCTGGGCTTTAAGGATCCGGCGGCGGTACGCCTTGAAGGTGAAGCACTGCTGCGCCGGGAAAGCGCCATGGAGATCATGCTCGATCTTATTTTTGGGCCCAGCGAGCCGCTGTTCAACGAACTTTACGAGGATACGCTCATCGATGAGCATTTCGAAGCAGATTACACCGCCGAGGGCAGTTATGCTCATGTTCTAATTGGGGGTGAAACAAGGGATCCTGATCGCCTTTACGAAAGGATCATGGGCGCCATTGAAAAGGCTAAAGGCCGGGGCTTTACTCAAGAGCAGTTTGAGCGCCACCGGCGCAACCGGCTTGGCGGCTTTATGCGCCGCTTTAATTCACTGGAGTATATCGCCAACAACTACCTCTCCTATCGCTTCCGCGGCAGCGACCTTTTCAACTACCCGGCGATAATGCAGGAAATCACCCTGGAAGAGGTCCAGGGGCTTCTTGAAGAGACCCTGGTTCCCGAAAGGCATGCCGTCTCCATCGTCCTCCCGAAAAAGTAAGCCCGTGAGCCATGGGGACGAGCCAGGGGGACGGTGAGCCAAGGGGAAGATTACTTTGGCTCATGAGCCAAGGGGAAGATTACTTAACGCAAACCCGGTTCTTTTTGTTTAGAACCGGGTTTGATTTTTTGTTTTTCCAACCTCCGCTTAATCCAGCCGGTTGCCGCACTCCCCGCAAAAGCGGGTCCCCACCTGGCTTTT
>CAZQVX010000086.1:0-6616 GCA_964596845.1 uncultured Syntrophomonadaceae bacterium
TCTGTAACCGGTGTCACCCGCGTTGAGACCATCGGCTCTTTGATCGAAGCACTGGCGTCGGGCGATCTGGAGACGGGACTTAAGACGCTGCAGGAGATTATCTACAGCGGGCGGGATCTGACGCTGCTGCTGCGCGATCTGACCTTTTTTTTCAGCCGGTTGCTTCTTGGAGGGACCGGGGGCCGGCTTCAACTGGAGGAAAACTATTATGGCTTCGGATCGCTTCTTCAGAAGCATCGAGGCTGTTTTTCCCGCACTGTTTTACTTGAGCTGGTGGAGCTGCTTCACGGGCTCTCCGGAGAAATGCGTTATGCTCATTATCCGCAATTTGTTCTGGAGGTAGCCCTGATCAGGATGATGCGCGTGTTGCACAACGATGCGCATCCGGCAGCCGCAACTGTGCTCCCATCACCGGATGTTCAAGAGGTAAAAAAAGATCCTGCTATAACCGCTGCTGCGGAAAAGGCTGTTTCCGCTCCGCTGACTGAGCCTTCTGCCGGGCCAACTGCAGGGAAGGAGACAGCTGCCGGAGTCCCGGAGACGCTTTCCGACAGAAATGAAGAAGCCGGCTGGTGGGAGTCTCTTTTAAAAGAGGCCAGAGCGAAGCAGGGGGCTACCTACAGGCATTTGAAAGCGGCTCAGGGGCATGTTCTGCAAGAGAATCGGCTTATTTTGCTCTATTATCCCGGTGATTTTGCCGGCGATCGGATTCTTGAAAAAAACCACCGGCAGGTTGTAGAAATTATCTGTAAAAAGCTGCTAAACCATGAGGTGCGTCTGGAAGTTAAATATGAGGGTCACCCGCCGCAGGCCGGCGGTGGAGAGAAAGCGGTACATCCAGTGGTAAAACCTCCGAAGAAAGAGGAGCCCTACAGGTTTGAAGATGTGGCCAGGCTTTTTCCCGGAGATATTTTTGAGGTCTAGCTTATGAAGGGGGTCTGCAGATGAACGGCGGCATGGGTAAAATCATGAAACAGTTGCAGAAGGCACAGACACAAATGGCGAAGATGCAGGATCAGCTTGGAGAGAAGACAGTGCAGAGCAGCAGCGGCGGGGGAGTGGTCACGGTTGAAGTGAACGGCCATAAAGAGCTGCTGGCGCTGCAGATCGATCCTGAAGTGCTCAGCGAAGAGAACCGCGAGATGCTCGAGGATCTGATCCTGGCTGCGGTGAACGAGGCTTTAAAAAAGGTTGATGAGATGATCGGCGCTGAGATGCAGAAGCTTACCGGTGGGCTTAATCTACCGCCGGGCATGTTTTAATCTACGGAGCATAAAAGGGGCAAACCATCACCAATGAGCTATCCGGAGCCGCTGCAGAAACTAATCGATGAATTTTGCCGTTTCCCGGGCATCGGGCCGAAAACGGCCCAGCGTCTCTCCTTCTTTCTTTTAAACCGGCCGCACGAGGAGACGGCGAGGCTGGCCAGGGCCATTGTCGAGGCTAAAGAGAAGCTTCTGTTTTGCTCACAATGCGGCTGTCTCACCGAGAAGGATCCCTGCCGCTACTGCAGCGATCCCCGCCGGGAGCAGAAACTTTTTTGTGTAGTTCAAGAACCGCGCGATGTTCTGCGGTTGGAGCAGACGGGACATTACCGCGGGCTTTACCATGTACTGCACGGAGCGCTTTCTCCCCTGGATGGACTGGGCCCCGAGGAGCTGCGACTGCCGCAGCTGCTGCGGCGGCTTTCGGAAAAGGAAGCCGAAGAACTCATTGTAGCCACAAACCCCAACGTGGAAGGTGATGCCACTGCTGCCTATATCGCCAGCCTGGCAAGACCGCTCCAGGTCAAGGTGACGCGCATTGCTTTCGGCCTTCCCGTGGGCGGCGATCTGGAGTATGCCGATGACCTCACCCTGAGCCGTTCACTGGAGGGGCGGCGGGAGATCTAGCGCCTGTTCCTCAGTTGTGCACCTGCACCTCATCCTCCCAGAGATGCTCGCAGCAGGTTGCGCCGTGTACTGGAGCCAGAAAGTCCAGCCTTTCCAGGATGCAGCGTCCTTCTCTCTGGAATTTGCATTTTTCTTCACATGAAAGCTCCCTGTTTTCCATAGAACCACCACCCTTCTTAAACCCGCAGTATTCTTTAGTTTAATCACTTTCTAATCAGAGTAACCTCAACCCCGGAAGGGGCATGCCTATTAACGATCATCCGCAGTTCCGAATATGGTTCACCAGCAACCTGTGCTCTAAGAGTTGCTCGCATAGATCTTTCTCCGAAGGGGATTAATATTTGTCATGATCCCGGCATAGGATTTGTAGGAGGGAGAACATGCTAAAAAAAATCGCAGGATTGTTTTTAAATATCCCGGACTTTTTTGCTTCGCCGGTGAGGAAGACAGTTCCGCCGGAGACGATCGATTACTTTTCTCAGGTGGAGCAAGCCCGCCTGGAATGGCAGGGCGCCAGGGCCAGGTTCGATCAGATCAGCGACCCGGATTTGATCGATCATGCCATCTACAATATAGAGGCGGCCGAGCGGCGCTATATCTATCTGCTGAAAAAAGCCAAAGAAGAGGGGGCTAATCTATATTCTGTTGCCAATGAAGGGGGTGGCTAAGAATGGGTGATGGAGCAGACTGGAACCTGATCGCAGCGGTAATATTCGGCCTTTTTATGCTCTTCTTTCTTTCTCGGATATTTTACAAACCTTTAAAGCTGCTTCTGCGAGTGCTTCTCTGGACAGCCCTGGGCGGGATCATCATCTACTTGTATAACTTTGCCGGGGCGATTTGGGGACTGGCTGTAGGGCTCAACGTGATCAGCGCATTTTTTGTCGGCGTAATGGGCTTGCCCGGCCTGGGAGCCCTGGTTGCATTGAAACATCTATTTAGTTAAAAGAAAATTTTTCCCGTAACATTCTGGAGCCAGGGGGATACCCTGGCTTCTATTATGTATTTTATCTATTGAACAGGAAAAAATCAAAAAAGCAGTGTTTCTAGGAAGAGGCGATCGGGCCCATGAAAAATACGGCAGCAGGTGAGCGCAGCGCTTTTATGACCGGGAACGAGGTTGTAGCCCGGGCGGCGCTGGCTGCGGGGGCGGATTGCATGTTCGGCTATCCCATCACCCCGCAAAATGAGATCATGCACCACTGGCGCAGGCTGGTGCAGGATAGCGGGCGAGTTTTCATGCAGACCGAGGATGAACTTTCGGCTGGTTTCGCCACTATCGGAGCGATTATCAGCGGAAAGGCGGCTTTCTCGGCCACCGCCGGCCCGGGCACAATTCTTTTTCAGGAGCCGCTCTCCATGGCCGAGATGATGCGCCTGCCGGTGGTGGTAGTGGTGCAGCAGCGCGGCGGGCCCTCCACGGCCACCGTGATCTACTCGCAGCAGGAACTGAACTTGACCTGCTTCGGCGGCAACGGGGAGGGGCTGCGCCTGGTCTACTCCACGAGCAGTCACCAGGAACTGTACGACTACACAATCAAGGCTTTCCACAAGGCCTGGCTCTACCGTTTTCCCACCTTTGTATTGGGGGACGGTTATCAGGCAAAAATGCGGGAACCGCTGCAGCTTTACAAACCTGCGGAACGCGGTATGGGCTCCATTCCCAAACGGCCTATCTTAGGTTCGGTCAGGACAGGTGAAGAGAAGCCCTTGCTGCATCTGCGTAACTCCTTCAGTGTGGAGGAAGAGCTGAGCGAGGTGCTCCGCAAACACCTCGACGACTACTCTCGGGCGGTGCCGGAGCTGGTGGAACATGAATTCAGCGGCGGGCCCGGCGGTGAAATGCTCATCGTCGCCCATGGGATCGTGGGGCGGGCGGCACGGCAGGCTGTCCAGGAGCTGCGCCGGAGCGGTCGGCAGGTTAACCTTTTTCGCCCTATCACCCTGCGCCCCTTTCCCGAGGAGGCGTTTCTGGAGGCTTTGCACATGAGCGGCGGGACTGCGTTCGTGGTGGAGTCGGCCCAGGGGCAGCTGGGCAATCAGGTCCGCCTGGCCGCAGCGGACCGGGGGCTGCCTAATTTTCGAAGTTATTACCGGCCCGGGGTGGGGATCACTGCAGAGGAGATCAAGGAGGCGGTCTTGGCATGAGCGAGCTATCCATGCCGCGCTGTTGGAATCTTGAGAGCAAGCCGCATCGTTTTTGCCCCGGGTGCGGCCACGGCCTGGTTCTGAAAGCCCTGGGGCTGGCCATTGACGAGTTGGGTTTGGAGGATCGTCTCATATTTGCCTGTGACATCGGCTGCTCCCTGCTGGCCTGGGATTTCTATACCTTTCCCTGCATGCAGACGCACCACGGGCGGACCATACCGGTTATGGTGGGGCTGAAAAGGGCCAGCCCCGATCTTGTGGCTGTGGCCTATATGGGCGATGGGGGCGGCTACGCCATCGGCCTGCAGCATCTCGTCAGCGCTGCGCTGCGTGATGACCCCATTACGACTGTCCTGGTAAACAACACGGTTTACGCCATGACCGGGGGGCAGATGGCTCCCACCACCCTGCCGGATCAGAAAACGGAGACTACGCCCTTCGGGCGAGACGAGAAGGAAACGGGCAGGCCCTTCAAGGGGCCGGAAACGCTGGCCGCAGTGGCTCACCCGGAAGCATACCTGGCCCGGGGGACGGTGGCGCAGGTGCTCCGTCTGAAGAACGAACTCAAACGGGGGCTGGAAAGGCAGCTGGCGGGTCATTTTTCCTTTATTGAGGCGCTCTCCACTTGTCCCACGAACTGGCGGACAAGCGCCGCCGCCACCTGGGCTTTCCTGGAGCAAGAGATGAGCGCCTGCTACCGTCCCGGAGAGATCGCCATTCTTTCCCGGGAGGAGGGCTGAAATGTCTCTTTTAAAAATTGCCGTTGCCGGGGAGGGCGGGCAGGGTGTCCAGGCACTGGCTGAGGTGCTGGCCCTGGCGGCATACAGGGCCGGCTTGAATGCCCTTTACATCCCCAATTTCGGCATTGAGCAGCGCGGCGGGGTCTCTTTGGCCTTTGTGCAGATTTCATCCGAGGCCATCGGAGCGCCCAAGTTTTTGCGCGCCGATCTGGTGGCCGCCTTAAGTCCTCGCTCCCTGCGCCGCAGCGAGCAATACCTGGGCTTGGATACGATCGTTTTATATGATAACTCTCTCATTGACGCGCCGCAGATCTCCGATCAGGTCGTGGGCCGGCAGTCCTACGATACTATTGCTCCGGAAGTTTTTGCAGAGAGGGTGAGCTACCACGGCCGGCGGGCGGCAGTAGAAGCACCTTCCCGGAGGTTAATCGCCATAGCCGCCTCAGACTTGGCGCGGCGGAAACTGCACCCGCGTGTTTTTAACATGATCATCCTGGGCGCTATCGTAACCATAACGGGTGCGGTGACCCTGGAGCAGGTGGTGGAAGCCCTGGAGGAAAAACTGAACCGCCGCTTCAACAAAGATCCCCGGCTCAGGGATCACAATATCGCGGCGCTGAAGCTGGGGGCAGCCGCCGTGCAGGAGCAGGTGCAGGTTTAGGAGGAGCAGATGAGCAAGACTTTTACCCGTTTTGAAGCAGAAAATGAAAAGGCCTACTTTTACATCTCGCCCGATCTCTGCAAGGGTTGCGGCCTTTGTGTCGAAAAATGCCCATCCCAGGTGATCGACTGGTCCACCCACATCGGGGTTTACGGCAGCCCTATTGTGGAGCCCAAGCGGATGGTACGCTGCACCGGATGCCGGCTTTGCCAATTTTTTTGTCCCGATGCGGCCATCGACATCCTGCGAAAGGGAAAAGAGAGGGCGCAGTCGAAATAAGAGCGCAGCCGCCAGGGGACTGAATGCTTATTGACTCAACTGGAGCGGCGTTGCATCGCCTCGACCAGAAGAGCAGGCAGGTGGGCATAATCTTCTGTAGGCAGATAGGAAGCAGCCCGGGCGTCGAAGAGGATTGATGCTGAAGCAGGCAGTTCGTCATCTCCCGGCCAGAGGGTGAAATTAATGGGCACCCGCGGAAAGACGGGGACGGCCATGCCGGTACCGCTGCCCTCGATCCGGATACCGCCAAGAGCAGCGGCGGCGCTGACAAACGAATCCGGCGTCGATCCGAAGGCCTTCAGGAAAGGGACGATGGCGCGGCGCCGGAAGGGCTCCGTATAGATATCCCCGCCCGGAAGGTGGCGGAAAGCGATCCATTCGCCGCTGAGGGGGCTACCATCAGCGGTTACCAGATAATGCAGAATCAAGATGGAGAGATAGATGGGTGTTTCGCCGCCAGGCCCGGTAATGGTGCCGGCAGGGTGGGAGACCCGGTATATTTCATCCATAAACCTGACCATGAAACAGCTCTCCTGCTCCCGGTATTCAGCGCCCGCGTTTTCGGAAATGGATTCAGGGCTAAGGGAGGCCAACTTTTCCACTGCCTGGTCACGGGTTACAGCCAGATTGAAGAAACCGCCTTCGGGCAAGCGTGGTTTCATCAAAAAACACCTCCAGAGATGTAAAAGTATTGTATGGGACGGAGAGAGAAACTTGCTAAAAAAGAGCTATCTTGTCAGCGCCTGTCTCCTGGGGCTGGCCACCCGCTATGACGGCGGACACAACGGCAGCGCAGCGCTGCGCAAATTCTGCCGCCGCTACCGGGTGATCCCCGTCTGTCCGGAGCAGCTGGGCGGGCTGTCCACGCCTAGACGGCCGGCGGAGATCCGCGGCGG
>CAZQVX010000087.1:0-6557 GCA_964596845.1 uncultured Syntrophomonadaceae bacterium
CAAAACGAGCATTTCAGCTGTCCTTTTTCATCGGTAAATTTAAACATAATCAGGTTTCACCCCGCTCCAGTTTAAGGTCGGTGAACCAGAATTTCATCGACCAGCCCGTATTCTTTAGCTTCTTCGGCCGAGATAAAGAAATCGCGGTCAGTATCCCTGGCGATACGATCCACCGGCTGCCCGGTATGATGGGCCAGGATCTCATTTAAGGTCTCGCGCACCTTTAGAATCTCTCTGGCGTGAATCTCGATATCAACCGCCTGACCCTGGGCGCCCCCGGCAGGCTGGTGCAGCATGATCCGCGAATTGGGCAAGGTAAACCTCTTACCCTTCGCTCCGGCTGCCAGCAGCACGGCGCCAAAACTGGCCGCCAGGCCGACGCAGATGGTGGATACAGGCGGCTTGATATACTGCATGGTATCATATATAGCCATTCCGGCATAAACTGCGCCGCCAGGTGAATTGATATAGAGGTTGATGTCTTTTTCCGGATCTTCGGATTCTAAAAAAAGCATCTGGGCGACGACGAGATTGGCCACATGATCGTCAATTGCACTGCCTACAAATATAATCCTGTCTTTAAGCAACCGCGAGTAGATATCATAAGCCCTTTCACCGCGGCTGCTCTGCTCTACAACCATGGGAACAAGAATACTCATCTTCTAAAAGGCCTCCTTTTATTCTGCCTTTTCTATTGTGGTGATCTTTGCTTCGCTGACCAGCAGGTCTACCGCTTTACGGACGCGAATTTCCTCCCGCATGAGCGGGATCCGCCCCTGCTTCTCAAATATCTCTTTGATCCGTGCCGGCTCGTCGTGATATTGCCCGGCCAGCTCGGCGATCCTGGCATCTATTTCGCTGTCATCAACGGTGAATCCTTCTTTTTTTACCACCGCATCGAGTACAAGGTTGGCCTTGGTCCTTTTCTCAGCCTCGGGCCTCTTCTCGTCGCGCAACTCCTCCATGGTTTTTCCTGCCATCTCCACGAACTTTTCCAGGGTCAGCCCCTGGTAGCGCAGGTACTGCTCCATTTCCCCAAGCAGGCGATCGATCTGACGTTCAACCAGCACATCCGGCAGCTCTACCTGCGAGGCAGCGCTGACCTTCTCGATAAGCATCTCTTCGAGCCCGGTCTTGGCCCTTTCGGCCTGGGCTTTTTCCAGGCGGTCCCGGAGATCAGCCTCGTATTCGGCAAAGTTTTCAAATTCACTGATCTCCTTGACAAAATCATCATCCAGGTCGGGCAGCTGTTTTTCTTTGATCTGCTTCAGTGTCACCTTGAAGCAGGCTTCCTGCCCCGCCAGTTCCTCATTCCGGTATTCCTCAGGGAAAGTTACCTCGATCTCTTTTTCCTCATGAACCTTCATCCCTACCAGCTGCTCTTCGAACCCGGGGATAAAGCTTTTTGAGCCCAGCTCCAATGAATAATTTTCCGCCTCTCCTTCGGGGAAGGGCTCCCCGCCGACAAATCCCTGGAAATCGATGAGCGCCAGGTCTCCTTCCCGGATTCCCACCGTTTCATCCTCCACCGGAACCAGGCGGGCGTGCTGCTCCCGCAGCGATTCCAGGTAACGTTTCATCTCTTCATCGGAAACCCCGGCAGCCTCCTGTTCTACTTCCACCCCTTTGTATTCTCCAAGCTCCACCGCCGGAAGCACTTCCACGACGGCCTGAAAAGAGAAGGTTTTACCCTGCTCGATACTTTCAAAGTCGAATTCGGGCTCACCAATGGGTTCAGCATCTATTTCGCCGATAGCTTGATCGTATGCCGAGGGAATCAAATACTCCAAAGCATCCTGATGGAGCACCTCAGGCCCAAAACGTGCTTCCAGAATGCGGCGGGGCACCTTGCCCTTGCGAAAGCCCGGCAGGTTGACCTTTCTAACCACGGTCCGGTAAGCCCTCTCCAGCGCGCTGTCCACCTCCGGGGCAGCCACCTCTATGTCCAGCTTGATTTTATTGTGCTCTATTTTTTCCCACCTGGTCGCCATTTATGCTCCTCCTATGCTAATGATATCATATGCGTCTCGTAAACAAAGTAAGCTTTGCCCGGCAAATCTGAAACAGCATCAGGGTTTGTCCGATCCTGCCGGAGCACTAAAGCTTTATTATTCTACCACAGTTAAAACCCGGGTGACAACCTTAAGAGGAAGCATTTGCGCTCGCAGCCCATCAAAGGATTCTAATACCCAACAAACATTAATAATATTCTTTAAAGTATTCTTAAAAGTGCTTGATTTTTGTCCTTAGAGAATATACAATTAAGTAGCGAATGAGTCTTCATTCATTTTTATAAACGGAGGGCACTGTGGCCAAGAAAACCGGTGAAAAATACTACGCCATCCTTGAAGCCGCATTAAAAACTTTTGCCCGGTTCGGCTTTCACCGGACCCGGATCTCGGATATCGCCGGGGAAGCGGGGGTAGCCGATGGGACCGTCTACATTTACTTTGAGAGAAAAGAGGACATCCTCATCTCGCTGTTCCAGGAGATGATGTCCGGGTTCGTCTCCGGGCTGCGCCGGAGACTGGCCGAATGCGGGAACAGCAACGAAAAGCTTGCCGCACTCATCAGTTATCACCTGGATACACTGGGAAACCGCCCGGAACAGGCCAGGGTAACCCAAATTGAACTGCGACAGATCGATCAAACCATCAACGAGGGTATTTCACAGCCACTTCTCAACTATTTTAGGGTCATCGAGGAGGTGATCGCGGAAGGTCAGAAGAAGGGGCTTTACCGTCATGATCTGAACATCCGCACCGCCCGGAAGGTGATTTTTGGCGCCATCGATGAAGTAGTCACCTGCTGGGCTATGTCCAAAAAAACATACGACCTCGGCAGCCTGGCCGGCCCCGTCTACGACCTGCTGTTAAAAGGGTTACAGTAGTGTCCCCAAAGCCAGTAAGGAGACAAAGAATGTGAGAGTAAAAAGGAGGTATTTTGATGGCCGTAAAAGAGATTAGAAAAGCAGCTGTGCTCGGCGCCGGTGTCATGGGCGCAACCATCGCCGCGCACCTGGCCAACGTAGGTCTCTCGGTTTACCTGTTGGACATCGTCCCCCGCGAGCTAACCCCCGACGAAGAGAAGAAGGGTTTAAGCCTGGAAAGCCCGCAGGTACGCAACCGCCTCGCCATCGCCGGCAAGGATGGCCTGCTTAAGCAAAAGCTGAACCCGCTCTACCGCAAATCAAATGCAGGGATGATCACTCCCGGCAACTTTGAAGACGACATGGCCAGGCTGAAAGACTGTGACTGGATCATCGAAGTCATCGTTGAAAATATGGACATCAAGAAAAAGGTCTTCAAAAACGTCGAGGCAAATTGGAACCCCGGCACCATCGTCAGCTCCAACACTTCGGGCCTTTCCATTAATGAGATGGTTTCCGAATGTTCTGAGGAGTTTCGCAAGTATTTCCTGGGCACCCATTTCTTCAACCCGCCCCGTTATATGAAACTGCTCGAGCTTATTCCCTGCCGCGAAACGCTTCCCGAAGTGATGAATCACATGCACCGCTTCTGCGAAAGGGTTCTCGGCAAAGGGGTGGTCTTCGCCAAGGATACGCCCAACTTTATTGCCAACCGTATCGGCACCTACGCCATGGTGCAGACAATCAAGCTGATGCTGCAGGAGAAGATGACCATCGAGCAGGTCGATACCATTACCGGGCCGCCCATGGGCCATCCCAAGAGCGCTTCTTTCCGGACCATGGATATGGTGGGCCTGGACACCTTCTGCCATGTAGCCCAGACCTGCATCGATAAATCCGACGATCCCCTGGAAAAAGAAGAGATGGAGATCCCGGACTTTTTGAAGAAGATGGTGGAGCAGAAACTGCTGGGCGATAAAACAAAGCAGGGCTTCTACAAGAAAGTCCGGGGAGAAGCCGGCTCTGAGATTTTCGCCATTGACTACGAAACTCTGGAGTACCGCCCCCGGGAAAAAGCAAGGTTTGACATTCTCAGAAAAACTAAGGATGCCGGCCTTAAAGCGGGCCTCAAGATGCTCGTCGCCTCCGATGATGAAGCGGGCAAATTTGCCTGGGCGCTGACTAAAAAACTGCTTATCTACTCCGCGAACCGCATCCCCGAGATTGCCGATGATGTGGTCAATGTGGACCGGGCCATGAGCTGGGGCTTCAACTGGAAACTGGGCCCCTTTGCCAGCTGGGATGCTATCGGCCTGCGGGAGAGCGTGGAGAAGATGAAAGCAGAGGGCGAGAAGATCCCCGCCTTCATCGAAGAGATGCTTGGCAAAGGCTATGAAAGTTTCTACAAGGAAGATGACACCGGGGCCCTCTCATTTTATGATATCGCTTCGAAGGGCTACAAGCCTGTTCCGGTCAGCGTAGAGGCCATCAATCTGCCGGCACTGAAAAAACAGAACAAGCTGGTCATCGGGGATGATGAGGGCAGCCTCATCGATCTCGGCGACGGGGTGGTCTGCCTCGAGATGCACACCATGCGGCAGGCAATCAGTACAGGCTTCACCCAGTTTATTTTTAAAGCCGTTGAAGAAGCGGAGAAGAACTTTGCCGGCATGGTCATCGGCAACCAGGAAGGCAATTTCTGCGTCGGCGCCAATGTGGGCCTTCTCCTCATGGCAGCCCAGAGCAACGAGTGGGAATTGCTGAACCAGTCAGTAAAAGACTTGCAGAATGCCTTGATGACGGTTAAATATTCGCGCATCCCCGTTGTGGCCGCGCCTTTTGGGATGACCTTGGGCGGCGGCATGGAGATTATTCTGCACTGCGACCGGATCCATGCGGCAGCCGAAACCTACATGGGCCAGGTCGAGATGGGTGTGGGTCTGCTGCCCGGCGGCGGCGGCAACAAAGAACTGCTCTTCCGCTACATCGAGGGTGTCCCCGATGGTCTAAATGTAGATCTGCTTCCCTATGTGCAGAAAGCCTTCGAGGCCATCGCCATGGCGACAGTATCCACCAGCGCCCGCAATGCTCAAGAACTCGGCTTCATGCGCAAGACCGATAAGGTTTCGGTCAACCAGGACTTCCTCATTCACGATGCCAAGCAGACAGTCCTCGGAATGCTCAAAGAGGGCTATGAACCGCCTCGGCCGAAGCCGGTCCGGGTACTCGGTGAATACGGCATCGCCGCTTTTAAAGCAGGGGTAATGAACATGCGCTGGGGCAACTACATCAGCGATCATGATATGAAGATCGCCCTTGAGATAGCCCATGTTCTCTGCGGCGGCAACATCAAACCGAACTCCATGGTCAGCGAACAGTATCTCCTCGATATTGAGCGCGAAGCTTTCTTGCGCCTCATTGCTGAAGAGAAAAGCCAGGAACGGATCATGTCTCTGCTCTCCACGGGCAGGGCAGTAAGGAACTAGGGAGGGAATGAAATGAAAGAAGCTGTTATTGTCTCCATCGTTCGCACCGCCATCGGCAGGGCGCCGCGGGGCGTGCTGCGCTTCACCCGGCCCGACTACCTGGCCTCTGAAGTGATCAAAGAAGCAGTTGACCGCGCCAAAGGCCTGGACCCGGCAGAGATCGACGATGTTATCCTCGGCTGCGCTTTCCCTGAGGCCGAGCAAGGCATGAATATCGGCCGCCTGGCTGCATTGCAGGCCGGAATTCCTGCCTCGGTACCAGGGCAGACGGTAAACCGTTTTTGCTCCTCGGGGCTGCAATCCATTGCCACCGCCGCCGAAAGGATCATGTGCGGCTTCTCCGAAATAATCGTTGCCGGCGGGGTGGAGAGCATGAGCATGGTGCCCATGGGCGGCAACAAGGTCTCCCCAAGCCCGGTATTGGCAGACTGCTGCATTGAGGCTTACGTCCCTATGGGGATCACCGCGGAGAATGTAGCCGACCGCTTTAACATTTCACGTGAGGACCAGGACAAACTGGCCCTGCGCAGCCACCAGAATGCGGCCGCGGCGATCAAGGGGGGTAAATTCAAGGATGAGATCTTGCCGATTAAAGTGATCGACCGCTCACCGGGTCCCGACAGCAAGGTTGTCGAAAAAGAATTTATCTTCGATACCGACGAAGGGGTCCGCTACGATACCACGTTGGAAGCGCTGGCCAAACTGCGCCCCGCGTTTAAAAACGGCGGCTCTGTCACCGCCGGCAACTCGTCGCAGACCAGCGACGGCGCGGCAGCCGCAGTAGTCATGTCGGCGGAAAAAGCGGCGGCTTTAGGCCTTAAGCCCATGGCCGTCTTCCGCGGCTACGCCGTGGCCGGATGCCCGCCGGACGTCATGGGCGTGGGACCATCCATGGCTATCCCGAAGTTGATGAAGCTCACGGGCATGAAGATCGAGGATATCGATCTCTATGAGCTGAATGAGGCTTTCGCCTCGCAGGCGCTCTACTGCATCCGCGAGCTGGGGCTGGATCAGATCATGGACAGGGTTAACGTTAACGGCGGGGCCGTCGCCCTGGGTCACCCCCTGGGCTGCACCGGGGCCAAGCTCACCGCCAGCCTGATCCATGAACTGAGGCGCAGAGGCGGCCGCTTCGGAGTTGTCTCCATGTGCATCGGGGGAGGCATGGGCGCAGCCGGTCTCTTCGAGATCGTCTAGCTTAG
>CAZQVX010000088.1:0-6496 GCA_964596845.1 uncultured Syntrophomonadaceae bacterium
ATTATCGGCCTGGCCCGGGAGCTGATCTGGCGCGGGTATATTCAGACCATGCTCGGCCGCCAATGGGGCCCCGCCGCAGGCTTGCTGCTCACAGCGCTGCTGGCTGGACTGGTCCATTTTGCTGCTGTCGCGTTGGGCTCGCCCGAAATGCTCTCCTATCCCTATACCCTGGTGGAGCTCCTCATCCTGGCACCGGGCAGCGCCGTCGTGCTGGGTTATTTGTACCTGCGAACAGAAAATATTTTCTGTTGCGCTCTGCTCCATGGTTTTCTATTGAGCCTCTCATCGCTGATCATTATGTGAAAGTGAGGTAACTGTTTATGATCAATCAAGAGAAAATCGCCCGTGCTGCAGAAATGATCCTGGAAGCAATCGGAGAAGACCTTAACCGTGAGGGTTTGCGCGATACTCCGCGGCGCGTGGCAAAAATGTATGCCGAGGTTTTTGCAGGCATGGAACTGGACCCTAGGGAGCATCTCAAAACCTGTTTTTGTGAAAAGCATGATGAGATGATCCTGGTGAAAGACATTCCTTTCTACTCCATGTGCGAACACCACCTTCTTCCTTTTTATGGCAAAGCCCATGTGGCTTATATCCCCGATCAGGGGCGGGTGGTCGGGCTGAGCAAACTGGTCCGGGTAACAGATATTGTCGCCCGACGGCCCCAACTGCAGGAGCGGTTGACCAGCAATGTGGCGGACATCATCATGGATGAGCTGAAACCGAAGGGTGTTGTCGTGGTTGTGGAGGCGGAACACCTCTGTATGAGCATACGCGGCATTAAAAAACCGGGAGCGATGACGGTAACCTCCGCGGTGCGCGGCCTTTTCCGGACAAACCCCAGTTCAAGAAGCGAAGTGCTGGCCCTGATCAAGAAAAATAACTGATTAGCTGCGGACCGAGGAGATATGAGAAAAGTTAACCAAATTCTTTTTGACGAGGCCTACTGTCTCTACCTGCAAAAGAACAAAGCCCTGGAGGAGAACCGTCTCTTTTGCCGTCACGGTTTTGAGCATCTGCTGGCGGTGGCCCGGCTCACCTACCTGCTCTTGCTGGAAGAAGGCTGCCGTTTTATCTCCAAAGAGATGGCTTACAGCGCTGGATTACTTCACGATATCGGACGCTGGAAGGAGTATGATATCGGCGGCGACCATGCCGGGTACAGCGCTGCGCTGGCCGGCCCCATTCTGGACAGGGCCGGATTTAGCCCTTCTGAACAGGAACTGATTTTAAAAGCGATATCACAGCACCGGCACAGTTTGCCGGACGAACACTGCTCTCCTTTGAGCGCAGCACTGCGCAAGGCAGATGCCATGGCTCGTCTTTGTTTCAGCTGCGTTTCCCGGGAAGGCTGCCGCAGTCTTGAGCGTCAACCCCAGCGGGATCAATTGATCTACTAGGGGCAAAGGGGGAAATCGCATATGAAAGCCTGTCTTTATCACATCACCCACACTACGCCGGAACCGGCCGGTATAGATGTTTCAGCCCTGCGCTGCTGCACCATCAAGCTCTGTCATGTCCCGCCCGGGATCGCTCCGCATATCGAGCAAGCTGGGGCTGACCTGGGGGTAGCCGTAACCCGGACAACTTTACCTCAGGGCAGTCCCGACGATCTGCTCCTGGCGGGAACTGAAAAAACGCTCACCAGGCTGTCGGAGCGGTTAAAGCACACTAATAAAGAAACCGCAGAAAGCGGCTCTCTGATCCTGGAGCTGCTGAGTAGAATGCGGCACAAGCACCAGGGTATACTGCAATTGGGCCGCCACCGCTTGCCGCTGGGAAAAAGAACCCTGATCATGGGTATTTTAAATGTGACACCCGACTCCTTTACTGACGGCGGCAGATATAACAACCTTGCGGCAGCGGTGGCCAGAGCCCGCCAAATGGCTGAGGAGGGGGCGGATATCATTGACATCGGCGGAGAATCGACTCGCCCCGGTTACCGGGGGATCAGCGAGGCAGAAGAGATCGCCCGGGTAATGCCGGTAATTGAAGCTCTAAAGAGTGACCCTGCTTTTTCTGCGCCGCTATCTATTGACACCCACAAATCTGCTGTAGCCCTGAAAGCGCTGCAGGCAGGTGTGGAGATGGTCAATGATGTCTGGGGCTTGAAGGCAGACCCCCTGCTTGGGGAAATAACCGCCTCTTTCGGCGCGCCTATCTGTCTCATGCACAATCGCAGCTCCACCGACTACCGGGATCTTGTTTCCGATGTCATCTTCGAGCTGCAAGAATCCATTGACCTGGCCAGAGCTGCAGGTATCCCAGGTGATAGGATTATCATTGATCCGGGTATCGGTTTCGGTAAAAACCTTGACCAGAACCTGGCGGTGATGCACCGTCTTGCAGATTTTCGGGGACTCGGCTATCCCCTTTTACTGGGGACTTCGCGCAAGTCAATGATTGGGAAAACCCTGCAGCTTCCTCCGATGGAAAGGATTGAGGGAACAGCGGCTACTGTTGCTTACGGAATCGCTGCCGGGGCGGATATCGTCCGCGTCCACGATGTAAAAGAAATGCGCCGCGTCGTTCTCATGACAGATGCTATGGTGCGCAGGACGAATGGAGGCGATAACTGAAATGGCGGCAAAGATTATAATCACCGATATTATCTGTTATGGCTACCACGGAGTGCTGCCCGAGGAGCGGGCCCTGGGCCAGGAATTTAGGGTTAGCCTTGAACTCTGCCTTGACGCAGTTGCACCGAAAAAGGACCTTCTTTCGGAAACGGTTGACTACCGCAGCGCATTGGAAATAGTCCGCCGGATTATGGAAGGAGAGCCGCGGCAACTCCTGGAGACGCTGGCTGAAGAGATCGCTGCCGGGTTGTTGACCATGCCTGAAATTAAGGGAGTCAAAGTCCGCGTCTGCAAACCCCATCCGCCCGTCTTCTCAGTTAAGGGCGGTGTAACGGTAGAAATTAGCAGGGAAAAAGGGGACTAGCATGCCCACCGCCTTCATCAGCCTGGGTTCGAACCTGGGCGACCGGCTGAAATATCTGGAGAAAGCGCTGTGCCTGCTGGAGCGAGAACCGCTGTCGCTCATCAGAGTTTCACCCCTTTACGAAACTGTGCCGGTGGGCGGCCCGCCCCAGGGCTTTTTTTTAAATGCCTGCGCTTCTTTTCATACCGCCCTGCCCCCCGCAGCCTTGCTGCGCCGAATGCTGGCGATCGAAACTGCTTTGGAGAGGCGGCGTCTGGAACGCTGGGGCCCTCGAACTATCGATCTGGATCTGCTTATCTACGGAAAGGTCAGTATGCACACACCCGTTCTGGACCTGCCCCATCCGCGACTGGCCGGGCGTGATTTTGTCCTGCAGCCGCTGGCCGTCATTGCTCCGGACCTCGAAATCCCCGGTAGTGGGAAAACCGCAAGCCTGTTGCTCGAAGAAAGGCCTCCTGTATCCGGAGTCGAGCTGTGCCGGGTGCGATGGTACTGCCCCTGCAAAAAGTCAGATAAGGGTTAGACTGCATCCATGCTTGGGCGCACCAATTAAAAAGGGTACGCCGGATCCGGCGCACCCCATTGCTTTTCCGGGCCACAGCCCGGTCTATCAACTGTTCTCTAGAAGAGCCCCTTCACCTTTCCGGTTTCCACATCCACATCGACATTCATGAACGCCGGGTTGGCTGCGGTGCCCGGCATGAGCGAGATCGCTCCGGCCACTGGAACCACGAAACCGGCCCCGCCGTAGGTGAGGATATCCCTGATGTAGAGTTTCCACCCCTTGGGCACACCTTTGATCAGCGGGTCATCGGAAAGACTGAGATGGGTCTTGACCATGCAGGTGCCGAGCTTCTGCAGGGCGGGATCCTTTTCCATCCGCTTCGCTGTCTCCAGAGCTGCGGGAGAGTATTCCACGCCATCCGCGCCGTAGACTTCCCTGGCAATGAGGTCGATCCTTTCGCGCAGCGGGGTCGTCAGTTCATAGAGAAAGCGGAAGTTGCTGGGCTCGTTACAGGCGTCAACAACGGCGTCGGCCAGTTCGAGTGCGCCTTCGCTGCCGTACTGCCAGTGCTTCGAGAGAGCGACCCGCGCTCCGGCCTCTTCTGCGAGGCGGCGGACCAGCTTGATCTCGTTGTCAGTATCGGTATGGAAAGCATTGATGCAGACCACCGGGTTGATCCCGGCTTTCTTCACTGTATTGACATGATGAATCAGGTTTTCGCAGCCCTTTTCCACCCACTCGAGTTGCTCCTCGGTATAGGCCGGATCAAGAGGCTGCCCGGGCAGCGGCAGCGGCGCTCCACCGTGGCATTTAAGAGCGCGGATGGTAGCCACGATCACGGCACAATGCGGGGTCAGACCTGATTCGCGGCATTTGATGTTCCAGAATTTCTCGAACCCGATATCGGCGGCAAATCCCGATTCGGTAAGGACATAGTCGGAGAGCTTCAGCGCCACCCGGTCGGCGATAATGGAAGACTGGCCTACAGCGATATTGGCAAAAGGCCCGGCATGAACAAAGGTGGGCTGTCCTTCAAGCGTCTGCATCAGGTTCGGGTTGATCGCCTCCACCATCCAGGCAGTCATCGCACCGGCGACACCCAGGTCTTCGGTGGTAATGGGGGTGCCCCGCTTATCGTAAGCTACAACGATGCGGCCCATCCGCTTGCGCATATCATCCAGGTCTTTGGCCATAGCCAGGATCGCCATGACCTCGGAAGAGACGGCAATAGCAAAACCGGAGTTCATCATGAAGCCGTCCTTTTTGGTCCCCAGGCCGATGGTGATGTTGCGCAGGGCCTGAGCGCAGAAGTCGATGATCCACTTCATCTCCACATTACGCGGGTCGATATTCAAGCGTTTCAGCCCTCTGCGCTCGAGAAATGCATCGGTAGCGTTGAACTCGTGCTGCAGCCTCGAGGTTACCGCTACCATGGCCAGGTTATGAGCATTCATCACTGCATTGATGTCACCGGTCAGTCCGAGGGAAAAGGGAGTCAGGGGGATGCACTGAGAAAGCCCGCCGCCCGCGGCTGAACCTTTCACGTTCATCGTCGGTCCGCCTGAAGGCTGGCGAATGGTGGCAAACACATTTTTGCCCCGCCGGCCCATCCCCTGGGCCAGGCCCATGGTGGTGGTGGACTTACCTTCGCCCAGGGGCGTCGGGGTAATCGCGGTAACATTGACATACTTGCCATCGGGCCTGTCTTTCAGCCGGTCCAGAACCTTCTTGTAGTCAACTTTAGCTACGTAATGGCCGTGGGGTAAGAGCTCCTCCTTCTTCAGGCCCAGCTCCTCCGCCAGCTGTTCAACCGTTTTCATGGTAGCCTCTGCCGCCTCGGCAATTTCCCAGTCGGCATATTTTGTCGGATCCAAAGCCATAAAAAAACCTCCTTAAGTAAATTTAATTAATTTTACCCTAACCTCCAACTTTCTCTGCTTATTGCATAACCTATTCCACAAATCTAATTTAATTCCTGCATCAAGTTAATTAATTCACTTTAATTTTAAATCACTTATCGCCGGAATACCGGCCAAAGATTGGGCCGTCAATACCGCTCTCTCTACCGCTTCGGCTACCGCTTCGGCGGCCATGGTTCCGGCCAGGCTGATATCAGCTTCCTCCTCTCCCCTGGATAAGCTGAAAATAATATCACCGTCCCACATGGTATGAACCGGCCAGATGGAGCGAGCCAATCCGTTGTGGGCCATCTGGGCGATCTTGTGCAGCGCGTCGCGGGAAAAAGACCCGTTTGTTGCCACCACACCCAGGGTCGTATTCCCGGGGAAACTATCACCACTGCGGCCCATCAGCAGATCGGCAGTGCGCTCCATGGCCCCAGTAGAAGGATTGCGCGGGCCGGCCAGCAGATCTCCCTTCCGATCAAAGATATCACCAAAAGCGTTAACTGCCACCAGGGCAGCCACAATAAGATTGCCGCAGCAGCATGCGGCGCTCCCCTGGCCTGATTTAACCGCCTGCAGCGGGCCGTAAATCTTGCCGACCGTGGCCCCGGTTCCCGCTCCCACCGAACCTTCCGGTACCGGTCCCGCTGTAGCATTCAGGCAGGCCTGGTAGCCCATCTGCGCATCGGGGCGCCTGTACATGTCCCCAATAAGGAGATCAAAGAGGATCGCCGCCGGCACGATGGGGACATGCAGCGGCCCGGTAGCGAAGCCCCGCCCGCGTTCCTCCAGATAGCGCATCACCCCTCCGGCAGCATCAAGGCCGAAAGCGCTGCCGCCGGCAAAAAGCACCGCCTGGACCTCCTCAACAAGGCGAGAGGGCTGCAGCAGATCGGTTTCCCTGGTCCCTGGCGCCGAGCCTCGCACCTCTACCGCAGCACGAGCTCCTTCTTCAACGAGGACCACGGTTGCTCCCGTCGCCGCATCTGGATCACTACAGACACCCACCTTAAACCCTTCAATATCCGTCAGACCGCCCATCTTCGCACCCGCCTTCCTTTTTAAGATTTTTTTACCAGCAGAACAGGTAAAATAAAAAGGCTGCCCCGGAGGGCAGCCCCTGTTTTTCATCAGGTGGGTTCTT
>CAZQVX010000089.1:0-1332 GCA_964596845.1 uncultured Syntrophomonadaceae bacterium
GCGGCTTTAAGCCTGATTCGAGCTGCGGGTGTGCCCATAGCGGCTCCCAGCGCCAATAGATCCGGGCGGCCCAGTCCTACTACCCCCGGCCATGTAATTGAAGATCTGGCCGGAAGGATTGATGCTATCCTCAGCTGGGGGATCTGCCCTGTAGGCCTGGAATCAACAGTTCTCGATTTGAGCGGAGGCTGTCCGGTGATCCTGCGCCCTGGCGGGATTTCTAAAGAACAGCTGGAGACAGCCCTGGGTGTAAGGGTGGCGGAGGCCCGCGGCTGTAAAAGGGGCGCTCCCCATTCTCCGGGAATGAAATATCGCCATTATGCTCCCCGGGCGCCTTTAATCCTTGTTACAGGCGACCCGATAAAAAGGCTGGCCTTGATCAAAAGCCTGGCTCAAAATTATCGGGGAAAAGGCCTTCTGGTGAAGACCTTAACTGTCCCGCCGGGTCCGGATGGTTTGCGGCTGGCGGCTAAGAGTCTTTTCCCCGCCTTACGCCGTTTTGATGCGCAAGGAGCAGATCTGATCCTGGCGGAGGGGATTACTTTAGCAGGGCTTGGGAATGCAGTGATGAACCGGCTGCGCAAGGCTGCCGCACGAACAATTAAAGTGTAGGTGAGGCTCATGCCGGACCAGAAAGTCAGTGTTCTTATTGTATGCAGCGGCAATACCTGCCGCAGCCCCATGGCCGCAGCACTGCTGCTCCAGGCCGGGAGGAGCTGCCCGGGCTTTACCGCCCCGGAGGTGTTTTCCGCAGGGCTGGCTGCGGCGGACGGTGAGAAGGCCTCCGAGCATGCCCGCGGGGTTATGCGTGAGGCGGGTATTGATCTGGAGAAACACATCTCTGTTTTGCTGAATGAGGAGCAGGTTGGCAAAGCCACCCTGATTCTGGTGATGACCCGGCGGCAGCGCGAGTTGTTGCTGCAGCGCTATCCAGCTGCGGTGAATAAAACATATCTGTTGAAAGAGTACGCCGGAATCGCCGGAAACCCCGATGTGGCTGACCCTTACGGCGGCTCCATTGAAGAATACCGCCGGGTATATCAGGAGATCCGAACAGGGATTGAAAAAATAATGCAATTACTGAAGAGAGGTGAACACAATGAAGATAGCCCTGGGCAGTGACCATGCCGGTTTCGCTCTGAAGGAGATGGTCAGAAGTGAACTTGAAACTGATGGGGCTGAGGTAAGCGATTTCGGCACCTTTTGCGAGAGCAGCGTTGATTATCCCGATATCGCCTTGCCGCTCGCCGAAGCGGTGGCTGCCGGTGAATTTTCCCTGGGGGTTCTCATCTGTGGTACCGGTATCGGCATGACCATAGCCGCCAATAAGTA
>CAZQVX010000089.1:1432-2612 GCA_964596845.1 uncultured Syntrophomonadaceae bacterium
GATCCCGAAATTGCGGCGGCAATCGAAGCTGAAGAGAGGAGACAGCAGGAGAGCCTTGAACTGATTGCCTCTGAAAACCTTACCGGGCGGGCAGTTTTGCAGGCCCAGGGTTCAGTGTTGACCAACAAGTATGCCGAAGGTTATCCCGGGGCGCGCTATTACGGGGGTTGCCGCTACATGGACGAGATTGAACAGCTGGCCCGCGAACGGGCGCAGCAACTTTTCCAGGCGGATCACGCCAATGTCCAGCCTCATTCCGGTTCATCAGCTAACCTGGCTGTTTACCTGGCTTTTCTTAAACCCGGGGATCGTATTTTGGGAATGGATCTGGCTCACGGCGGCCACCTGACGCACGGCAGCCCGGTAAATATTACCGGTCGGTATTACGAGGCCCATTCGTACGGGGTTGAACGGAACAGCGGTCTGCTGGATATGGAGCAGGTCCGAAGAAAGGCGCTTCAAGTCAGGCCGAAACTGATTATCGCCGGTGCCACCTCCTATCCGCGCCGGATCGACTTTGCGGCCTTTCAGCACATTGCCTGTGAAACCGGGGCTGTGTTAATGGCGGACATGGCCCATATTGCCGGCCTGGTAGCCGCCAAATTGCATCCCAGTCCCATTCCCCATGCGGCGGTGGTCACAACCACGACCCATAAAACTCTGCGCGGCCCGCGCGGCGGGATAGTTCTTTGCCGGCGGGAATACGCTTCTATCATCGATAAAGCAGTCTTTCCCGGCCTGCAAGGCGGGCCGCTGATGCACATCATTGCGGCAAAAGCAGTTTCTTTGAAAGAGGCTCAAACGCCCGGCTTTGCCGCATACCAGACCCACGTAGTTGAAAACGCGCGTTTGCTGGCAGGGTACCTGTTAGAGGCCGGTTTTGATCTGGTCACAGGTGGCAGTGATACCCATCTGCTTCTGATGGATCTGAGATCTAAAAAAATTACCGGTGTGGAGGCTGAGCAGTTGTTGGAAAGGATCGGTATAACCACCAACAAAAATGCCATTCCCTTTGATCCGGCCGGCCCCCGGATCACAAGCGGCCTCCGGTTAGGCACACCTGCCGTCACCTCCAGGGGGATGGGGCCGGAGCAAATACGTGATATTGCGCGGATAATTGGCGAGGCTATCGCCCACCGCTTTGACGAGGTGGTTATAAGCCGGCTGAAGAAGAGGGTAG
>CAZQVX010000089.1:2712-6471 GCA_964596845.1 uncultured Syntrophomonadaceae bacterium
ATCCTGGCCACGGGATACAACGGGGCCCCGACGGGACTGCAGCATTGCGATGAGTCCGGTTGTCTCAGGGCTAAGCTAAATGTTCCTGCCGGGGAACGGCACGAACTCTGCCGTGGCCTTCATGCTGAGCAGAATGCCATCATTCAGGCGGCCCTGGACGGAGTGGCCATCAAAGGGGCTTCGCTCTACTGTACCCATTTCCCTTGTGTTGTCTGTGCCAAGATGCTCATCAACGCCGGGATCCACCGGATCTGCCTGGCTGAAAATTATCCTGACGAGTTGGCCAAAAGGCTGCTCAGCGAGGCCGGGGTGCCGGTTGAATTTATAGACTGACCATATATATTGAACACGAGGCGGCATAATCACGAGACACCGGGGCCATAATATCCCTTAGTTTCCTGTTGAGGGGAGAGGCGATTCCCGGTGTCCCTACGACATTTAATTTTTGCTTTATTGCTTGTATTTCTGCTCAAACTACCCCATCAAGAGTCTGGAATAAAGCACGATCCCTGGCTTGAAATGGAAAAAGGATTAAAGCTTTGTGGTGTGGAAAACATCCTTTACCAGACCTCTTGTTTCATCAGTGACAATGATGGAGAACGTCTTGTATTCGATGGAGTGCGCCTGCCCGAAACCGGTGCACCAGCGCCGCCAAAATGCGCCTGGTCAATGCAGGCCGGCTATGAGAATGAAGAGAGGCTCCTTAAGATTTACGGCAACGACCGGCAGGCCTGCGGCGAACTATGGCGGCAGTTGGCATCTGCCGTCAACAGCGGTGCGGCAAGTGATACCCGGACCTGGAGTGTGGAGGCATATAAGGACGATGGTGCGAATTTGATGGGTCTGGGTAGAGGGTTGATCGAGACTCTCGGCGGCAGCTTGCAGTCCGTTTATGTCAACTCCAGGACGGTTCAGCTGCTGGCTTATCTCCCCTGGGCTGGAGAGGGGTTGCTTCTGGATGAAGAACGGGTCAACCTTCATGTGGAGCTTTACAATATTGACTCCTCAGATCGGGTGAGAATCCGTCTGGGCATACCGCTTTTGCTTTCGACTGCTTTTTAAAACTTGTATATTGGAAAGGAAAGGCGCAATGGATCGTCTTCTAATCCGGGGTGGGATCCCCCTGCGGGGAAAAGTTCAGATTAATGGATCAAAAAATGCCTGCCTCCCTATTATTGCATCTGCGCTTCTAACCGGTGAAACTGCAGTTATTGAAGGGGTCCCCGATCTCCTTGATGTTCGGACCATGATTGCTGTTCTAGAGGATCTGGGGGCTTCAGTCGATTACGGGCAGGAGCAGGGGATCCTGCGAATAGTCTCCGGAGAATTTCCCCAGGCCTCACTGCCTGCCGAGCTTGTGGGGAGGATGAGAGCGTCATTTCTTGTTCTGGGGCCTCTGCTGGCCCGAAGAAAGAAGGTGCGTCTGCCTTTGCCGGGAGGCTGTGCCATTGGGACGCGGCCGGTCGATCTGCACTTGAAAGGTCTGACCGCCATGGGGGCTACTTTTAACATTGTAAACGGCTGTGTGGAGGGAACCACGTGCGGACTGCAGGGGGCCAGGGTCTATCTTGATTTCCCCAGCGTCGGTGCTACAGAAAACATCATGATGGCGGCAACACTGGCCGATGGAAAAACAATTCTGGAGAACGCAGCCACCGAACCGGAGATCGTCGATCTGGCCAATTGTCTAAACAGCATGGGGGCGCAGGTTGTCGGCGCCGGAACGGCCCGGATTAGAGTAGAGGGTGTATCCAGGTTGAAGGGGACTCATCACGTGGTTATACCCGACCGGATCGAAGCAGGAACACTGCTTTTGGCGGGTGTAATCACCGGAGGTGATGTCATCGTAGATCGCATTTTGCCTGATCACCTTAAGTCACTTCTGGCCAAGCTGGCCGAGACGGGTGCTGTCATTGAAGAGGTTGGCCCCTTTGCCGTGAAAGCTGCGGCTGGAGAACGCAGTGCGGCGGTTGATCTGAAAACAATGCCGTACCCCGGTTTCTCTACCGACTTGCAGCCGCAGTTCATGACCTTGCTGGCTCTGGCTGAAGGCACATCCATGGTCGTTGAGACTGTTTTTGAAAACCGTTTTCGTCATGCTGAAAGCTTAAACAGTATGGGGGCGCGGATACAGGTTGAGGGGCGCCATGCAATTGTGCAAGGGCAGCCTTACCTTACCGGTGCACCCGTGATCGCCCCTGATCTCCGGGGGGCTGCCGCGCTGCTGCTGGCGGCGCTGGCGGCGCGTGGCGAAACAGAACTTAGCGGGGTACACCACCTCTGGCGTGGCTACAGCGGCCTTGAAGAGAGGCTGTGTTTGCTGGGCGCCTGTATTGAAAGGGTCAGGGTGGACCCGCAACGGTCATTTAAAATGGGGACAGCTTCGGCTTTCTAAAAATAATGGCGAACCTTTATTCCTGTATGTAAATGTTACCCGTTAACATCCGGGCTGCGGAAAGCTTTGTCTGCTTAAGCATATCTACGATTTTCTTCAAAATAACTTATACTTCGCCGATGAAAGTGTATCATAAATAAGTATCCCCTTTCATATATTATGATGAAACCTGCAAGCCGGAGGGTTATGATGACCCGTAAAGCCGCCCTGCTTTTCTTTGCTGTTGCCCTTGTAGTGATCCTGCTTCCTGCCGCAGTGGTCTCTTTAGGTACCTGGCCGGGCAGACTGCCGCAAAAGTCTGATAGCAATGGAACGGAAGAAGGTGCCGAGAGCAAAGATCTCGACACAAGAGAGATCCGTCTCTATCGGACAGATCGACAAGAAGTTGTGGTTTTGGAGTTGAGAGAATACCTTACCGGGGTCATTCTGGCCGAAATGCCCTCAAGCTTTGAGTTGGAGGCGCTCAAGGCTCAGGCAGTTATCGCTCGTACTTATACCCTTCGCCGGATGCGTAATTCGGGGGGGGCAGGTTGTGAAAAATCCTCCCGGCCTGCGGATGTATGTTCAGACAGCACCCACTGTCAGGCCTGGCTGGATCCGGTAGAAACGATGGCGGAATGGGGTCCCGAATGCGAAGTTTTCCTCAAGCGCATTAGACAGGCCATTGCTAAGACTTCAGGCGAAGTGGCTGTGTTTCAAGGAAAGCCAATTGAAGCAGTCTACCATTCCACCTGCGGCGGTAAAACCGAGGCCTCGCATGCGCTTTGGGAAGGCGGTCCGCTCGCCTACCTGCGCAGCGTAGATTGCCCCTACTGTAAACATTCACCCAGCTATAGAAAAGATATCCTGGTTCCATTTGTTAAACTGGCTGCCGCTCTGCCGCAGGATCTTGCTTTGCCTGTCGCTTCCGGCGAGGGGCTCTCGCTGGAGACTTCACAAACACCGGGGGGGCGAGTCGCAGCCTTAAAAATTAATGGAATAACCATTGAAGGGAAAGAGTTGCGGCGCCTGCTGGAATTACCATCAACTGCTTTTACTTGCGAGATCCTGGGGGAAGGCCTTCTCTTTCACACCCGCGGTCATGGACATGGGGTGGGGCTTTGCCAGTATGGCGCTGATGGTGCTGCCAGAGAAGGCAAGGATTATCGCCAGATTATCACCTTATATTATCCTGGAGTTGAAGTGACCAAAAATATTCCTTAACCGTATAATTCTGCCTTGGATGGAGATAATACCATTCGAGGTGAAAGGTTATGACATCCTCCAAAAAAGATAAATTTTCAATTAAAAGTCTCTGGATAAAATTTATCCAAAAAGTGTCCCTGTCCGCTGGGAGCGTAAAAAGCCGGTTTTCTTTATTGGCT
>CAZQVX010000090.1:0-6436 GCA_964596845.1 uncultured Syntrophomonadaceae bacterium
CGCCCACTTTGACCCCCGGCAGGGATTCAGTGGTAATCAGGGGCGGCTCAGCCGGGCCGAAATGCGCCGTTATTACCAGATCTTCCGCGGGCATGGTTCCCGGGAGGTCAACCCAACCCAGGAAAAACAGGCCTTCCGGGGCGGCGGGATCCGCTACGCCGGAGACGGCGTCGCCTCTGTTGTAATATTGTTCCGCATGGACCGTCTCGCCGCTCATGTAGGTGAGCTTGTATACCACGTTGGACCCGTCTGCCGCGCGGTGCACAGGATAGTCCCCGCTGCCGATGGTCTGGCCGAAGGGCTCGCCCATAAGGTGGGCCAGCTCCCCGGAAGCGAACTGGGCTGATGTTTTCTCCGTTACAGCGCCGGTACCGTAGCCGATGCCTTTGGCGTTTGAACCCGCGCGATAACAACAGTCCGCGATCCCGCCGCTGTTCCAGCCGCAGACGCTGCCGGTGTAGTCTGCGGGGCCGCTGACCATGCCCCAATTGTGGCAATGCTCTATCTTGTTGCCCCCTGAATCAACACTTCCGGTCACGCCGCCGGTCCTGTTGGAGCCCCGTACTGTCCCGGCGTTGTAGCTGTCCTTGATTATAGAGGGCTGCTCAGAGACAGCCGAGCTGGTGATAGCGCCGCACACACCGCCCGCCGCTGCGGCTCCTGCGATTCCATTAGTAATGATCTCTCCTTCATTACCACAGCCGATGACGGCGCCGCTGTTGGTCAGACCGCACACTCCCCCGGTGGAGGTAGTGCCCGATATTGTCCCACTGTTATAGCTGTTGCTCACTGTTGCCCTGAGATTATGGCCGCAGACACCGCCCACGCCGGTACCGGTACCGGTAACAGTCCCCGCATAACAGGCACCGGTAATCGTGCCGTTTTCGCTGGAGCCGCAGATGCCGCCTACGAATGTCGATCCCCTGATGTAAGAAGCAGTTACCCTGACGTTTTCAATCGTACCGCCGCCGTTTGCACCGCAGATGCCGCCCAAATACGTCGTTCCGCTGATATAGAGAGCGGTCACGTTGACATTTTTGATCGTGCCGCCGCCCGTATATCCGAACAGGCCTTTCGTGCCGCCCCCGTTAATATAGATGCCGCTGATTGTAAAGCCGTTGCCGTTGAAAACGCCGGCGAAGTGGCAAGTAAAGTTGCCGATGGGGATCCACTCGTTATCCGGCGGATTATTCGCCCAGTTCTGCCGGTTGCCGGTATCGTTCAGCATAATATTTCCGGTCAGCTCGGCGCAAATATTTGCTTCACCGCTGTTGACCGCTCCGGCGAACCAGGCCAGTTCCTCGGCCGTGCCGATCCGGTAAGGTTCCTGCAGCGAGCCGTCTCCTTCCAGCGGCTTCATCGTGGAACCGTCCCACAGCGTCGCCGCCTCGCTTTCCAACCCCGCAACCGGCAGCAAGAAGGTGAAGCAGACCAGTAAAAGTAGAGTAAAAACTTTTTTTCTCAACGCATTCGCCCTCCAATACTTGGTATAATGTTGAACGCAGGGTTTATCGCCCTTGATCATCATTGTGCCGATGGTTCCGGCCATGCCGAAAACAGCTCCCCCTCAGCCCAGCAAGAGGACCTCCATCAGTTCGTTGACAGTCACGCGCAGTCGCCCGCCGCCCCAGACGACATAGTCGCCATCGGTAACGGCGGTTTTAAAAAATGCTTCGTCGGCCAACTCCGCGTATTTGGCGGTGCATAGTTTGCCGGAAAGATCTACCGTGGCGCTGCTTCCGCTTTCCAACTCCATATAGAGCCGATAGCCCTTCAGGGGCACTACAGCCTGGATATAGCTCATGCTCAGGCTTCCTTTCTTTTGCAAGTGGACACAAAAAATTCCCTCCATATTTATTATAGGGCGGGAAGGTTCGATCTGTATATCGTCGTAATGGACGATTTTTTATAATGTTTTTATCTTTTCGGCGAGCCGGGCGCGGCGGTCGATCTGCAGCTTTCTAAATACCATGCGAAGATGGGTGCGCACAGTGCTTTCGGCGACCGCCAGTTTTTTCGCGATCTCGGCGTTATGCAGGCCCGAGGCGGCCAGCCTGGCCACCTCATTCTCTCGCGCCGTCAGATCGGCGGGCAGTTCGCCGGGGTAAATGGCTTCGCGCAAGGTGAACCAGCCGGTGCCGAAGCGATTGCGGATGGCGTGGTATTGTTGGAGCAGGTGGGGGTATTTTTGTGTGATTAGCTCTTCGGGCAGATCCTTGAGCAGCCAGCTGTAGGCGGCGAAGGGGAAAACCAACCCGTCGGGCAGGGCCAGCTCTGCGGCACGCTCCAGCAGCGCGGCAGCCTCGTCGCGATAACCCAAGGCCATCCGGCTGACAGCCATGACCAGGGTGATCAGAGTCTCCATAAAGGGGCGGCTCAACCCGCCGGGCAGCAGCACAGCCTGGCCCATGCCTATAACCCGGGTATGCTCCCTCTGGTGCATCAGGAAGCTCAAGTGAGCGAAACAGGCATTAGGGACCATAGGCGTCGGCAAGAACTGCCTGCTGCTGAAATCACCTTTTTGCAGCCATGGGGGGATGGAGCACTGGTCTTCCAGTTCGTTTAAGAGGACGGCGCGCACCAGATCCAGCGACACACGGCTGACAAATGTATTCTGAGCGCCTGAAGAGGCGGCGCGCTCCATAGAGCCGATGGCTCGCTGCCACCCCGCTGTATCTGCTTTATGCAGGGCGATATGCGCCAGCAGCAGGGTGGCGCCTAGATGGACGATATTTTGCCCGTTGCTCTCGGCTAAAAAGACTGCCTTGTACGAGAGGATTTCCGCCTCGCCGATATCCCCCCGGTGGTAGGCCAACTCCGCGCGGAAGAGCACGTCGGCCCCGCTGCCTTGACCGCCGGTCAGGCGCGTGTAGAGGTCCAAAAACTCTTCCAACTCGTCGGCTTCCCGGTCGGCTTGGCCCGGTCGGGTATGTAAGAAACTCAAAGGGGAGGGGTTGCCGAAACACCACGGCCCCGAGGGCAGGATTACCCGCGAGCGGCCGGCGCCGAAAAGGACGGCGGCTTCCTTAAGCAGAGGCGTCATTTCATCAACGCGGGGAAAACTTTTAAGCGAGGAGAGAAGAGTCCATTCCGCCAAAAGGCGCTTAGAGTCCTCTTCCTCCTCCGCCTGCTCTAAAGTAACGCGCAGCTCTTCCATCAGCAGATGGAACTGTTCGCTCATCCCCGCAACAAAAAGGGCGTAAGCCAGGCGCAGCAGGGAAAGAGGGCGCCTCTTTTTTATCTCCGCCGGGCAGTTTAAGACGATTTTCCACGCCAGCTCTGCAAAAGGCTTTCCATTTATGGTTTCCAGGATCAGCGGTGAAAGATCCAGGGAAAGCATGCGCTCATAATCCCCGATGCGCGCGTAAAAGTCCAGCGCGGCGGCGGGCTGTCCTTCCTCTCGACAAAAATCTCCCGCCCGCTGCAGGCAGGCTCGCTCAAAAAGAGTTCCCCTCTTCCGGCGCTCCTGCACCAATAAATCAGCCAGGATGGCATGCAGTTCATAGCACCCGCCGGTGGGTTCAAAGTGGATAAAGGGGCTATTAAGAGTCTCCAGAGCATAGGACGGCAGTGCGGTGCAGTCCAGAAGATAACAAGCCTGCCGCAAGGTGATCAACTTGAAAGGAGAGAGGCGTAAAAGAAAATCCTGCTGCGGCGCCTTTAAATTATCCCACAGCAGATGTTCCATCAGAGTCATGATACCGGGCTTGTCGGAGAAGCTCCCTGTTTCCAGAAGAGAGCGCAACTGCAAATACACGGCGATAATCCAGCCCTCAGTGTAAAGCTCCAGTTCCTGTGCCTCCTCCGGGGTAATCCGCGCCCCGGCCAGGACGAAATAGAGCAGGATATCTTCAGCATTCAGCCGCAGATCGGCGGCGGTGATATGTAAAAGCCCCCGGCCGGCAACCAGGGCTATGGCGCCGCGTTTAAGCATCTGCGTGATGACGATGATATGCAAACCTTTCCCGCCGTGCTCCATGAGGGCGGCGAAAAAGGCAGGCGGCAGAGCGCCGTGCAAATACTGAAAATTATCGATGACCAGGTAGGCCCGGTAGGGGCAGCGCAGAGAACGCAGCGCGGCGGCGGCCTCTCCGACGGTGGATGCGGTGGGCATCCCGATCTTTAACAGACGTTCACCCGTCTGCCGGTCTATCTTTTCAATTTCGCGGCAGAGGCGCTTAAAGCCCGCGGCGGGCGTTTCGTCCGCGGCGGTAAACCAGTATGCGGGCGCGCTCTGATCCAGCGAACTCTCTAGAAGATCCCGAACAGCCGTGGTCTTGCCGTAGCCGGAAGGCGCTTCCACCACGGTGGCGGGCGCCGTCAGCATTTCCCCCAGTTTCCTCTTCAAGGGGTCGGAAAAATAATGCACCTCGGCCCGGCCGCTGCTCCCCCGTCCCATAACCGGCCTCCCCCTTCTTCGCCACAATCATTATACCCGGCGAGGCCAAACGCGACAAGACTAACGGTGCAAGAAGCATCTTGAAAACCTCCAGGCGAAACGCTTCTTCCAGGTCGGATGATTGAGGCTCGGGGCTCACCGTAAAGCTTCCGCCACCGTAAAGGCACCCATCTGTGGCGATAATATGCAGGTGGTTATTGGAATTTTGATCATCGCCAAAGGTCTGCACCGCCATAAAACTGATCCTGGCAAGCAGATCCTTTGGGCCAAATATTGAGAACAGAACATCCCACAACAGGTGTTCCATAGATTTACATACCGGCCAGTGCCCCCCAATGTAGGGCCAGATCCCCTACGCTGAAGAGGACGAAGCGAACAGTGCGCACATGCTTGAGCGCAGGGGCGGTTTCGGCAACGGCGCGGCAGGCCACCGCCGCCGCCTCTTTTACGGGGTAGCCGAAAATACCTGTGGAGATGGCCGGAAAGCCTACTGATTTCAGCCCTTTCTCATCGGCCAGCCGCAGCGCGTTGCGGTAGCAGCCGGCCAGCAGCACCTCTTCGGGTTTATCCCTCCCATAAACGGGTCCCAGGCAGTGGATCACATACGGATTGGGCAGGTTGTGCCCACCGCTGATCACCGCCTCCCCCGGTTTGATGGGTGCCAGGGGGCGGCACTCTTCTTCCAAGCCGGGCCCCGCAGCCCGGTGGATCGCCCCGGCCACACCGCCGCCACTTCTCAACTGCGCATTGGCGGCATTGACGATGGCGTCCAGATCAGGCTGCTCCACGATATTGCCCCGGACACACTCAATGGTAACATCAGAAACCTTTCTTTTCACCGGGATCCCTCCTTTTTTCAATGCGTTTTTCCCTAAATCCCCTTCTGACCTGCCCGGGCATTTCTGCAACAGCAGGGCTAAATCCTGCTGCAGGGCTTAAACAAACAGCCCGATCACGTGCCGGTTGATGGTGGATGATGAGAGGCGTGCAGGAAAATCGGAACGGAAAGCAGAAATCAGAATGAAGCAAAGAGATCACATCACATTAAACAGGAGACTTGACGGGGAAAGCGCCGTTAAATCATACTTGAAAAATGCTCAGCTATCCCTTTAATTTCCCAAAGATCAGAGGACGGTTCATCAGAAGACTCAACCGCTTTGTGGTCGAAGCAGAAATCGAAGGCCGGCCGGTAAAGGCTTACCTGGCCAACCCCGGGCGACTCTGGGAGCTGATGCTGCCGGGGACTGAACTTTTGCTCAACCCATCCCTTTCGAGTGGCAAACTGCCCTACACCGTGCTGGCCTGTAAAAAAGAGAATCTACCTATTCTACTGCATACTCATCTGACCAACAGGGTCATCCGCGCCCTTATCGATGAAAGACAGATTCCTGCTTACGCGGAATACCGGGTCGTTAAAACAGAACCGGCCTGCGGCAGGCACCGCTTCGATCTGCTCCTGGAGCACCGGCACAGCGGGCGGCCCTGCTACCTGGAAATCAAAAGTGTGACCCTTTTTGAAAGCCGGACGGCCATGTTTCCCGACGCAGTCACTAAAAGAGGAGCCCAGCATCTCCGACTGCTTAAAGATCTTTCCGACCAGGGCCTGGAAACAAGCTGTCTCTTCGCAATTATGAACCCCGGGATAAAATATTTCATCCCCGCCTACCATGTGGATTTCGTCTTTGCCCAAACCCTCCTCGACGTCAGGCTAGCTGTACAACTAAATGCCTTTGCTCTGGGATTTGATGACTCTTTTACGAAAGTGGCCTCTGTTGAGCAGGCTGTGATTCCCTACGATTTTTTTGAGGGGGAGCTGCAGGACCGGGGCATATATCTTCTGCTGTTATACCTGCGCCGGGCCAAAGTGATCACCCTGAAAGGCGGAGAGCGCGTAGAATTTAAGGAAGGCTGCTATGTATATACCAGCCGGGCGCAAAAAGATCTGAACAGGGAAATAGCCCGCCTCAAGCAAAAAAGAGTAGGGAAAGAAGCTCCCATCGATTTTTTGATTGCAGAAGCCGATGCGATCACTCCAGT
>CAZQVX010000091.1:0-2489 GCA_964596845.1 uncultured Syntrophomonadaceae bacterium
AGGCCGGCGGCGGCGAGGATGTCGGGGACGACTTCTTCTTTGTTGATGGCCATGATGTGGACGCCGTCGCAGAGCGAATCCTTCTTCAGGGCGGCGATCATGCGCCCGGCAATCTCGATCCCTTTTTTGAGCCCGCCGCCTTTGGGCACAGCAGCCATCTCGTCGATGAGTTCCCGGGGGACGAATATCCCGGGTACATTGTCGTTCATGAATTTGGCCATGCGGGCCGAGGTGAGGAGCACGATCCCGGCGAGTATCTTTACAGGGTAGCGGCGGGCGTGCTCCATGAATTTGGCGAATCTCTCCAGGTCGTAGATGGCCTGAGTCTGGAAAAACTCAGCGCCCGCCTCCACCTTCTTTTCGAACTTGATAAGCTGCGGCTCGATGGGCTCGGCTTCTGGGGTCACCGTGGCGCCGGCGCAGAACTCCACCGCCCCTTTAAGTTCGTTCCCCCCGAAATCCAGGCCCTCCTCGAGCTGCCTGACGCCGTGCAGCAGCTGAACCGAATCGAGATCAAAGATCCCCTTGGCCTCACCGTGATCGCCCACCGGCACGGCGTCGCCGGTAAGGCAGAGCACGTTTTTAATTCCCCTGCTGTAGGCCAGAAGCAGCTCCGCCTCCAGGGCGATGCGGTTGCGATCGCGGCAGGTCATCTGCAGGACCGCCTCCCCGCCCCGCTCCCTCACCGCCAGGCAGCCGCCGATAGAGGGAAACCGCATCACCGAGCTCTGGTGATCGGTCACGTTAAGGGCGTCCACCTTATCCTTGAGCAGCTCGATATGATGGTACATCTGCTCCAGATCGGTCCCCTTGGGCGGACCGATCTCGCCGGTGATGACGAACTCTTTATTCTGCAGCGCCTCTTTCAGTTTTGAGACCACCTTTATCCCTCCTTTTTATGAAATCCGTGACTCCCTGGGCCGGGGTAAAACCTGGTGGTTCCGGGGCGGGTGATATTTGCGCATGAGGTCGAGGCGGCCCTGCTCTTTCAGCCGCTCATAGATTAGGGTAAAAGCGCAGTCTTTTTCTCCATCAACCTCACATTTACCTTTGTTGGTGCCGCCGCAGGGACCGTTTAAGAGCCCCTTATGGCAGGCGGTCAGGGGACAGATCCCCGCGGTCTCGCCGAGGATGCACTGCCCGCACTGGTCGCAGGCTTCAAAGAAATGGCCGGGGCTCTTCTCCAGGCCGATAAAAAGGGTGTCGAGCGCCGGGATCACCGGCTGGGGCAGGTAGGAGCTGATGCGCTGCACCCCCAGCGCGCAGGCCATCACGATGATGCACTGGGCATCCTGCACCGCTTTTTTGTTTTCCTCCAGCAGCACCGCGGTCATCTCGTCGCAGGCGGTGGGGATGACCAGCCAGCCGGTCACCAGTCTGCCCTCCTCCTGCAGGCGCTCTTTCATGGCTTTCACTTCATCCAGGCCGCCTGTTTTGGCCATGGTGGCGCAGGTGCCGCAGCCGACAAGAAAGACGCGGTTCAAATCGTCGCTTAAGCGCTTCACTTCATCAAAGGGTTTCTGCCTGGTCAGCGATTTCATCATTTACCTCCTTTATCTCTCCAGGTCGCACCGCAGGCAGCGGCTGCTTTCCTGCCGGGCTTGCGCCTCTTCAAGACTGAGTTCTGTTTCCTTAAAGTTGTCGATCCGCGCGGTGAAGGGGAGCCGGGGAATTTCAGGCCGGTACTGGGGCTCCCAGGTCTCCTCATCCTCCTCCGGCGGGAGCTCTTCGTCGATAAACTCGGGCCTGGGATCATACATCTCCACCCGGGTGGGATCGCCCTTGAGATACTTGTCGATGGCCAGCGCGCCCCGCCTGCCGGCGGCGATGGTCTCGATGACCATGCCCGGACCGGTGACAAAATCTCCCCCGGCAAAAATCCCGGGCACATTAGAGGTGAGGGTGTTCCGATCGACGACGAGCGTCTCCCACCGGGTCCGCTCCAGAGCGCTGTCGGGCGGCAAAAACGAGAGGTCCGGCGCCTGGCCCACGGCGGCAAAGACGGTGTCTACCGCCAGGAAAAACTCGGAGCCGGGAATGGGCAGAGGCCGTCTCCGCCCGCCGGCGTCGGGTTCGCCCAGGCGCATGCGGATGCACTGCAGCCCCGTCACCTTCCAGTTTTCGCTCACGATGCGCGTGGGCGCCGCCAGAAACTGGACCTGCGCCCCCTCGGCCAGGGTTTCTTCATACTCCATTTTCGAGACAGGCATCTCCTCCCGGGAGCGGCGGTAGAGGATGACCACCTCGCCGGCCCCCAGGCGCAGGGCGGTGCGGGCGGTGTCCAGAGCCACATTGCCGCCGCCGATAACGGCGACCCGCGGGCCTACGGCGATGGATTTGCCCACCTTGATATCGCGCAGAAAGCGCAGCCCGTAATGGAATCCCGCCAGGTCCTCCAGCTCGCCGGGGATGCCGAGGCGCTGGCTTTTCTGGGCGCCGGCGGCGATGAAGACAGCCTCAAAGCCGTCCTGCTTCAGATCGGCGATGGT
>CAZQVX010000091.1:2499-6263 GCA_964596845.1 uncultured Syntrophomonadaceae bacterium
CTCCTGGTTGATCACCTCCTGGGGCAGGCGAAAGTCGGGGATAGCCACCGAGAGCATCCCCCCGCCCACAGGCAGCGCTTCAAAAACCGTCACCGGGTAGCCCATCTGAGCCAGAAAATAGGCGCAGGCAAGTCCGCAGGGCCCCGCCCCGATGACCGCCACTTTCTTTTGGGGATAGAGCAGCTCAAAGGGCTCCGGTGGCGGCAGCTCCGCGATATGCTCGAAATACCAGTCCGCCGCATAGCGCTTGAGCGCCTTTATAGCCACGGGGTCATCGAGTTCGCCGCGGCGGCACCTGTTCTCGCAGGGATGATGGCAGATGCGCCCGCAGATAGCCGGAAAAGGGTTGCGCTCCCGGATGGTCTCCACGGCCTGCAGGTATTCGCCCTCTTTGATCTGGGCCACGTAGCGGGGTATATTGATGCCCACGGGGCAGGTGTGCTGGCAGGGCGAGACCATGAGAGAATCGCAGACCGCCGCCGGGCATTTCTTCTCCACGATATGCGCTTCATACTCATCGCGAAAATACTTCAGGGTGGTCAGCACCGGGTTGGGGCAGGTCTGCCCCAGCCCGCAAAGCGAGGTTTCCTTCACCGTATGCGCGATCTTCAGCAGCGTATCCAGATCTTCATCCCGCCCCCGCCCCTGAGTGATCCGGGTGAGGATGGCGAGCATCTGCCTGGTTCCCAGGCGGCAGGGAGCGCATTTCCCGCAGGACTCCTCCTGGGTGAAGCTTAAGAAGTAGCGGGCGATCTCCACCATGCAGGTGGCGTCGTCCATGACCACCATACCCCCCGAGCCCATGATGGAGCCCAGCCGGGCCAGCGATTCGTATTCTACGGGCGTATCCATGAACCGGGCCGGGATGCAGCCCCCCGAAGGCCCGCCCGTCTGGACCGCCTTGAACTCTTTACCGCGGGGGATGCCTCCCCCGATATCGAAGATAATCCTGGAGAGCGGCGTGCCCATGGGCACCTCTACCAGCCCGCTGTTATTGATCTTCCCCGTGAGGGCGAAAACCGCCGTGCCTTTGCTCTTCTCGGTGCCGAGGCCGGCGAACCACTCTGCCCCGCGCCCCAGGATGGCGGCGGCGGCGGCCAGGGTCTTCACATTGTTGATGATGGTGGGCTTGCCGTCAAGGCCCGACTGGGCCGGGAAGGGGGGGCGCGGGCGGGGCATGCCCCTGCGGCTCTCGATGGAGGCGATAAGCGCCGTCTCCTCGCCGCAGACAAAGGAGCCGGCGCCCTCCATGACATGAATGGTGAAGTTGAAACCTGAACCGAGGATGTTTGGGCCCAAGAAGCCCCTGGCCCGGGCCTGCTCCAGAGCGTTGCGCACCCTTTTCACCGCCAGAGGATACTCGGCGCGCACATAGATAAAGCCCTCGTCGGCGCCGGTGGCGTAGCCGGCGATGGTCAGCCCTTCGACGACGGCGAAGGGGTCCGCCTCCAGGATGGAGCGGTCCATAAAGGCCCCCGGATCACCCTCGTCGGCATTGCAGATGACATACTTTTTCGGCCCCGGGGCGCTGCGGCAGAATTCCCATTTGCGTGCCGTAGGAAAACCGGCGCCGCCCCGCCCGCGCAGCCCCGCCCCCTCGAGTTCGGAGATGACCCCCCCGGGGCTCATCTCCAGAAGGGCTCTTCTTAAACCCCTGAAGCCCCCCCACTCCATGCTGTCGTCAATATTTTCCGGGTTAATGTGGCCGCAGCGGTGCAGGATGACCCGCTGCTGCTGGAGATAGAAGTTAATCTCATCGTAGCGCCGGATAGACCGGCCGGTGACGGGATCCACATAGAAGAGGCGCTTTACCGGCTTCCCCCCAATCAGGTGGGAGCCGACAATCTCGGGGATATCTTCGGCCTGGACCTGAGTGTAGAGGGTCCCTTCGGGCTCCACCACCACGATGGGGCCCTGTTCGCAGAAGCCGTGGCAGCCGGTATAGTCCACGCTCACCCCCGTCAGCCCCTGCCCGGCCACTTCAGCCCGGAGAAGCTCGTAGAGCTCCTGGGAGCCGCCGGCCTGGCAGCCCGTGCCCCGGCAGATCAAGATCTTACGCCGGCTCATGGGCCTCATCCTTTCTTTTGAGCAGCTGCCCCACTTTTTTGGGATTCATTCTTCCGTAGACCTGCTCATTTATGACCATGCTGGGCGCCAGGGCGCAGACACCGATGCAGGCGACCGTTTCCAGGGTGTATTCCAGGTCCTCCGTGGTCTCGCCCTCTTCGATGCCCAGGTTCTGTTTGACCAGCTTAAGGATGGTTTTCCCCCCCCGGACATGGCAGGCGGTCCCCCGGCAGACCCGGATGACGTTCCGGCCGCGGGGCTCGGTGTAGAGCTGGGCATAGAAGGAGATGACCCCCTGCACCACGCTGGGGAAGAGCTTCAGCTTGCCGGCAATTACGGGGACCGCCCCGGGGTGGATATAGCCGAACTCCTTCTGGATTTTCTGGACCAGGGGAATCAGGGTCCAGCGATCCCCCCGGCTGTGTTCGTCGATAATCTCATGCAGGCGCGACCAATCGAACTCATCAGGCTCCCGGTTCATCATGACAGCTCCTTTCTATGCGGACATAACATTTTTCCCAGGCTGAGCTGAGGGCAGAATCTCCGGGGAGCGTGCTGAAGAGAGCGGTTACGGGGCTGTCGGGGCGGGAGCGCGGCAGAGTCACGATACCCTGCGGCAGGCTGTCGGTGCACTCCACCACCGCCGGCAGCCGACCGGCTGCCGAGATAACCTCGACCTGATCCCCAGAAGAGAGCTCCATCCTTTCAGCATCGAAGCGGTTCATCTTGACGAAGCAGTCCGGAGAGAAGCGGCTCAGCCGGCTCGAGCGGGCGCTTCTGGATCCGCCGCCCCAGCGGAAGAGGGTGCTCTCGGCCAGCAGGGTCAGCGGCTCCGGCCCGACCGGTGCGGGCCCGACCGGCTCCAGCCCCGCTTCTTCCGATTTCGACCCCGTTATTTCCGACGCCTCTTCGGGGGCCGGCTGCGGATCTGCTTCGCCCGCCGCCACCGGATCTGTTTTGCCGGCCGGTTCCGGCGCCTCCGCCGGTGAGAAGGCCGGGAAGCGCTTGAGCGGCAGCCTGTGGTCTCCCCTTGTCTCCAGAAATTCCTCCTCTTCCAGGCTCTGCTCCCCCCAGTCGCACTTATAGAAGGGAACGAGCCCCTCCATCTCTTTTTGCACCTCCTCCAGGGAGTTAAAGGGCGCAGGCAGCCCCATGGCCTCGGCCAGCTTCAAAGTGATCCACCAGTCCGCCCTGCTCTCCCCGGGAGGCTCCACCGCTTTGCGGATTTTTTTCACTTTGCCCTCCAGGTTGGTAAAGGCCCCTTCTTTCTCGGCAAAGGAGGCCGCCGGGAGCACCACGTGGGCCAGCCTGGCTGTCTCCGTCATGAAAAGATCCTGCACCACGAGAAACTCCAGCGAGGCCAGCGCCTCCTCCACCCGGGCTGAGCCGGGGAAGATGGCGGGCAGATTTTCACCGGCCACAAGCAGGCCCTTGAGACCCCCCCGGGCGGCCTGCTCCATCATCTCCAGGGCTCCCCACCCGGGCTTCGCCGGAAGCTCCGCCCGCCAGCGCGTCTCGAATTTCTTGCGGGCGGCCGGCTCCCCCACATGCCGGCAGCCGGGCAGAAAGTCGGGCAGCGCCCCCATATCGCAGGCCCCCTGGGCGTTGCATTCCCGGAAGAGCGCCCGCAGGCCGCCGCCCCGGCGCCAGATATGCCCCGTGAGCAGGGCCAGGTTGAGCAGCGCCTGCACATTTTC
>CAZQVX010000092.1:0-6202 GCA_964596845.1 uncultured Syntrophomonadaceae bacterium
CCGTCCTTGGTAAAGGCCACCACCGACGAAGTCAGGCGGCTCCCCTCGGCGTTTGGGATAATTTCAGGTTCGCTTCCCATCAGCACCGCGATGGCCGAATTTGTCGTGCCCAGATCAATTCCTACTACTTTACCCATTTAAGATAACCTCCCTTAACGGTCACAGCCGTTTTTATTTTATGTTAGAGCTAGCTCTGCATAACCTTTACTTTAGCATGACGCAGAACCCGATCTTTATAAAGATAACCCTTTTCGAACTCCTCCACCACACTTCCCGGCTCTCCCTCGCCTTCGTCAGTCTGCATCACCGCATCATGATAATGGGGATCAAAGGGTTTTCCTAGAGCCTCGATCCCGGCAACTCCCTCCTGCTCGAGCAGCTGCTGCAGCTGCTTCTGGATCATTACCAGCCCCTTAAGATAAGATTCAGGGACATCCTCGTCTTCACAAGCCGTCAACAGAGCCCTCTCCAGATTATCAAGCACCGGCAACAGCTTTTCCAAAAACTTAAGCAAACCGTAGGCTCTCGTTTCTTCCTCCTTCATCCTGCTGATACGGCGAAAATTGTCCAGATCGGCCTGCTTCCGCTGCACCAGGCAGATAAGCTCTTCTTTTTCACGCGCCCATTCCTCAGCCTCTGTGCCGGGCTGTAGTTCAGCAGAACCTCTCTCCGCCTGCCCCGCCCCTTCCGGGGCGGCCGTTTCGAAGGGACGCCCATCTGTATTTGCCGTGTTTTCTGCAGCAACCCCGGCTTCCTTGTGGGGATCTACCCCGCCTTTTTTCTCCTGTGTCATCGCCATACTCCTGTCTTTAAGTTATCTGCTTTAGCCTGGTCTAGAGCTCAGAACTCAAGGTCCGGTTCAGCTGATCCACCAGGCAGCCCAGAACGGAAATAATCCACCGGTAATCCATCCTCGTCGGGCCGAGCACTCCCACAGCCCCGAGCACCCGCTGGTTAATCTTATAGGCCGCCGTGATGAGGCTGCACTCTTGAATCCCCTCATATTCATTTTCTGTGCCGATCCTGACCACAATCCCGTCTTCGGATAAACCTTTTTCCAAAATTTCAAATAATAGTGATTCCTGCTCAAAGAGTGAAAGCATCCGGTGGATTTTATCTACGCTTTTAAATTCGGGTTGGTTCAAAATATTGGTGGTCCCTCCCAGAAATACCCGGGCCTGCTGCTCTTCACGCAGGCTTTCTTCCAGCAGGATAAAGGCCTGCTCCAATATTTCCAGGCGCCTGAAGAGATCGCGCTTAAGCTCGTTGATAAGAGAAGTGGTAACCTGGTCTATGGTCAGCCCGTAAAGTTTCTGGTTCAGGTAAGAGACAACCTGATGCAGTTCAGCCGGGGATAGACTGTGCTTCAGCTCGATCACTTTGTTCTTGATGAAACCGCTGTCGGTAATAAGCACTACCAGCCCCCTGTTCTCATCGAGGGGCAAGATCCGCAGCTGCCGGAAGGTGCTTTTTTGGAACTGGGGGCCCATGATCAAAGAGGTCTGGTTGGTCACCGCCGAGAGCACCCTGACCGCGTTGGCGATGATCTGCTCAATTTCCCGCATTTTTTCAAGGCTCAGAGAACGGCTGATGGAGAGTTCCTCCGCATCGTCCAGCCTGCCCTCGACCATGAGGTGATCCACATAATAACGGTAGCCCTTCTGGGAAGGCACCCGGCCGGCCGATGTGTGCGGCTGCTCCAGATAGCCCATCTCTTCAAGATCTGCCATTTCATTGCGTATGGTCGCCGAACTGAGCCCGATACGGTAAGATCTGGCCACCGTCCGCGAACCAACGGGATCCGCAGTCTGGATGTGGCTGGAGACCACGGCATGCAGGATCCGCTTTTTTCTTTCATTTAAAGGCTCCACCCGACATCCCCTCCCCGCTGTTATTTAGCACTCCAAGACGTCGAGTGCTAACTTCACTATAAAAATATCATCCGGCCGGGGTTTTGTCAAGGATTTTACCTCTATAAATATTTCGCGGGAACGACGGAGCAGCCCGTCCCACCATTGCCCAAAAGCGTCACGCAATTCGCCTGCATGCAGGCGCGTGGCCCTGCCGGCGAAGGTGATCAGAAGCGCACCCCCGGGAGCAGTCCCAATGGAAAATGATTCATGCCTGCACTCTCGCGCCAGCAGCCCGCTCAGGCCAAGTTCGGTCAGGTTTAAGCCTCCGTAAACCAGAACGGCTGCCAGCAGCAGGATCCCCAGGAAGATCGCAAAATCGCGCATTACGGTAAACTCCCTTCCCGAAAACACTTTATCCCTATTAACATTTACGGGGAGGGTTTGGAATATTCAATCCTGTAAAAAATAAATGTAGTAGGTGCGGGCCAGAGCCTCGGCCAGATAGGGGAGAGTGCGCAACGCTTCATCGATGCTGTTTTCGTGGCCTCCCACCTCGATGAGGATTGCACAGGGGTGCAGATCCTGGTTGTAAGTGAAGTCCTGATCGTAGATCCCTCGGGAAAGGCCGGGCGCAACTGCCTCCAGTTCGCCATGCAGGCTCATGGAAAAAGCAAGGCTTTCCCGGTAACCGGGATTGCGGCTGCCCACAACGAGGAGGATTCTTCCTAGCTCCTTCCCCTCCACCGGGGCTGTGGTCTTGGCCCGGGCAACACCGTCCCGGTGCAAATCGATGACTACTTGAATGCCGCTATTTTCGGCAATTATTTTTTCAATCACCGGGCGGGCCCTGTTGTAGGAGCCGCGCCGCGGCTGGTCATAAACCCCGCGGTGGTGGAGCACCTGCAGGCCGTATTTTTCTTCAAGCAGCCGCACCAACTCCTCTCCTACCGTAACCACGGTCCGGCCTGTAGCGTTAAATTCGCCGGAACCGGCGGTAAAAGCCTCACTGGCATGGGTATGGTAAAGAAGTAACGGCGCTTCACTGTATCCGGGGACAGGAAAAGGAAAGGCCGAATCCCCCCAGGGCGGTTTATCGGGCTCCGGCGTTTCGGGCAAGGGATCACCCTCTATATGATCAGGTGAGGGCGGCGCAACTGCCGGCAAGGAGACCTGGAGCCCCTTACCGAGTTCCAGGAGCAGCACAGAGCAGGGATCACCGGGGTCGATGCCCGTCAGAGAACGGAGCGCGCTGCAAAGGGTTCGGCCCATCTGCCCGCCGCCGAAAGTAGCGGGCGGCCCCAGACCGGGAATTTCATGTCCCAGGATCCGCTGCAAAAAGTTCAAATCGGGAGATTCCGATGTTTCATCAGCAGAGCCGCTGTTCGCAGATCTATCCCGGGGCGCCGGCGTTTGGGATGCCGGCCGGCGAAACAGATCACAGGAAAACAGCGTCAACAAGATGAGAATAATAGCGACAGCGGCGAGCCCCTTTTGACGGGGCGACATCTCCGGCAGCACTTTTTGTCGCCGTTTTCCTTTGGCCTTGACAAATACGTAAGCTCGCCCCCGGTTTTTTCGCGACGTTGCTTTTCGCCGTAAAAAGGGGCTCGTCCGGCTTTCTCTCTTCAGGCCTGCTCTGCGGTCCAAAAAATCCCCCCCGACGGCTGTAGAATATTAAAATATATGCGGGGGGGATTAATATATGCGCCGTCAAAGAGGCGCTACTTTTCGCCGGCCCGGTAGCGGTTGATGGCATCTTGCAGGGCGTCGGCGGCCAGGTTGGAACAGTGCATTTTCAGCGGTGGCAGCCCGCCCAGCTGGGCGGCCACATCTTCGTTCGTCACCCGCTCCGCCTCCTCCAGGGTCTTCCCCTTGACCATCTCGGTAAGCATGCTGCTGCTGGCAATGGCGGCGCCGCAGCCGAAAGTCTGAAATTTAACGTCGACGATCTTGTCCTTTTCCACCTTAAGATAAATCTTCATCGTATCGCCGCATTTAAAACTTCCCGATTCGCCCACAATGTCGGGTTCCGGCATTTCTCCCACATTGCGGGGGTTAGTGAAATGATCGATTACTTTATCATTGTACATGGATCAGGACCTCCTTTTATTCTGCGGGGGGTAAAGTGCCGACATCCGGCGCAGCCTTTCCACAAGCGGCGACATTACAGTCAAAAGATAGTCCACATCGGCCTCGCTGTTCCCCCGGCCCAGGGAGAGCCGGAGAGAACCGCGGGCGATCTGCTGCTCCTGCCCCATGGCCAGCAGGACATGCGAGGGCTCCAGAGAACCGGAAGTGCAGGCCGAACCGCTGGAGGCGGCGATCCCCTCCAGATCCAGCCCCAGAAGCAGCGCCTCACCCTCAATATAATTAAAGCTCATGTTCACATTGCCGGGCAGGCGAGCGGAGGGATGCCCGTTAAGAACCACATCGCCCATGGCAATAAGCCCCTCGATCAGCCGGTCGCGCAGGGCCTGAAGGCGCCTTGTTTTCTCAGGCATCTCGGCGACGGCCAGCTCCAGGGCCCTTGCCAGCCCCACAATGCCGGCCACATTCTCGGTGCCCGGACGCAGATCCTGCTCCTGGCCGCCCCCGCGGTAGAGCGGCGCCGGGAGAGCCTCTTTGCGCACATAAAGGGCGCCCACCCCCTTGGGCCCGTTAAATTTATGGGCCGCCAGAGAGAGAAGGTCGATATTCATCCCGCGCACATCCAGGGGGATCTGCCCCACCGCCTGGACGGCATCGGTATGAAAGATAATGCCCCGCTCCCGGGCCAGTGCTCCGATGGCGGCAACCGGTTCGACGGTGCCCACCTCGTTGTTGGCGGTCATAATGGAGATAAGAAATGTCTCCGGCGTGAGTGCCGCCTTTATCGCCTTCGGTTCGACGAGGCCAAAGCGGTCCACCGGTAGAAATGTAACCTTAAACCCTTCTTCGGCAAGCTCTTTGCAGACATCGAGGACGGCGTGATGCTCTATGGATGAAGTGATAAGGTGCCCTTTTTTCTTTTGCCGCCGCGCAGTGCCCTTGATGGCGATGTTGTTTGCTTCAGTCCCACCTGAGGTGAAATATATCTCACCGGGTGCTGCACCCAACGCCAGGGCTGTTTTTTCACGCGCCAGAGCCACCGCCGCCCGGACCTCCCGCCCCGGAGAGTGCAGACTGGAAGGGTTGGCGTACTTATCCCGGAGATAGGGCAGCATCGCTTCCAGGGCCTCTTCACGCAGCGGTGAGGTGGCCGCATGATCCAGGTAAACCTGCCGTTTCGGCAAAATGTTAACCCCCTTCTCATCCCTCTTCTACCATCAATATATCAGTTCAGATCACTTTTTGATTCAATAAGATCACTTAAATAAACGCTGTCTAGGACCTCGTTGATCCGGTCTCGCAGCTTTTCCCAGACATGGCGGGTCCGGCAGGCCTCGCCCCGATGGCAGCGCGGCTCCCGGCCTCCATCCCCGGCCAGGCAGTCTACCGGGACAATGGGCCCTTCTACAGCTCTGACGATGTCGCCCACGTTGATCTGCTCCGGCGGACGGGTCAGGTAATAGCCCCCCCGGGCCCCCCTGACGCTGGCGATGAGCCCGGCTTTGCGCAGATGGGGAAATATCTGCTCGAGAAATTGAAAAGAGATCTCTTCGCTGCCGGCAATTTCCCGCAGAGGGAGCGGCCCCCGGCGAAAATGAAGAGCAAGCACAGCCATGGCCCTGACTCCGTACTCCACTTTGGCTGATAACTTCATGAAATCCCTCCGGCGTCCGCTGTATCCCGACCAAATCACTCGGGATTATAATTTAAAAAAATAATCGTTTCCCTGAAAAAAGAATAGCACCGCTTTTTACCACTGTCAAGCCCCTGGGAACCGCTTTTTTAAGGCTGGCAGGGGCTAGCGGCTAGCGAAGGGGCTTCCCCCGGAGTATCCACTCTTGGAGCCACATGATGGGGTAAAGCCCCTTCCTGCTGCTATAATATGCGCGGGCATAAAAATTGATTCTTTTTTTACGCACTCATCCCCGGTGCCTGTCACACATCCCATGCCGGATCGGGTTGACGCTTCGGGGGGCCTTTTGCTATAGTTTAGCGACAGAGGGGGAGGAAAAGATGGCAGATAATTTAACGACTAAAATACTCAAGGCGCACCTTGTTTCGGGAAAATTGGAACCGGGAGAGGAGATTGCCCTGCGCATTGATCAGACGCTGACCCAGGATGCCACCGGCACCATGGCCTACCTGCAGTTTGAAGCTCTGGGGCTGGAGCGAGTCCGTACCGAACTTTCAGTAAGCTACATCGACCACAACACCCTGCAGGGCAGCTTCGAGAATGCCGACGATCACCGCTACCTGCAGAC
>CAZQVX010000093.1:0-6178 GCA_964596845.1 uncultured Syntrophomonadaceae bacterium
AGCCTTATGTTAACACAAAATAGATAATATTTCATATTGTTTGCAGGCGGGGGTGGTGAATTGCCAAGATGTGGTATTGTTAAATGTTTTGGCGGTGAGGCAAAATATAACCGGAGGTGTTTGCAGATGAAAATGACAATTGAGGATGTCATGTCTAAAGGGAATACGACCAGTTGGGGTATCGCCGGTCTTGGCCTGGTGGTCACCGGTGTGGGCAAAATGGTCGGCGGGACTGTGGGCGCCGGACTGATGGGCTTCGGCCTGGCTAATGTGGCTCTCGGCCTGGCCGATATGTTCAGGCCCATGATCCGTAAATAAACACTGATCATCCTTTCCCCTGAAAAAAATGAAGGGGAAAGTTTCACTTCATACATAGAATATTCAAATATAAGCTTTTATAGTGACCAGGGTGTTTTGCACACTCATCGCCAGGACCGCTATCTGGTTGCTTTTACCAGGGTGAGACGATCTGCCAGGGAGCGGTACTCTTCAAGGATCGCCCCGGGGAGCCTGTCGCCGAACTGTTCAAAGAAGCTGTGAAGGTCTTTTAGTTCTTCCAGCCAATCCTCGGGATTGACGGCAAATAGTTTTTCGATAGTTTCCGCGGTAATATCCAGGCCTTCAAGGTCGAGGGCCCCATCAGTAGGCACAAAACCGATGGGCGTCTTTTCCGCAGGAGCCCTGCCGTAAACCCGATCGATAAGCCAGTTAAGCACACGCAGGTTTTCGCCAAAACCCGGCCAGACGAATTCTCCCTTTTCGTCCTTCCTGAACCAGTTTACATGGAATATCTTGGGCGGATGGGTTACCTTTTCAGCGAAATCAATCCAGTGACCAAAGTAGTCGGCCATATTGTAACCGCAAAAAGGCAGCATGGCCATGGGATCCCTGCGGATTTTCCCCTGCTTGCCATACTGGGCTGCGGTCACCTCTGAGGCCATCGTTGCGCCGGTATAGACGCCGTGACGCCAGTCGAAGGTCTCATATATCAGGGGGGCCAGATGCGAACGGCGCCCGCCGAAAACGATGGCGGTCAGGGGGACCCCTTCGGGGTTGTTCCACTCGGGGGAAATTGTAGGGCACTGGACTACCGGTGAAGTAAACCGGGAATTCGGATGGGCCCCGGGGATGGGGCGTCCCGCTTCATCGGTTAAGCCGGGGCTCCAGGGCTTGCCGTCCCAGGCCGTGCCTGATGCCGGGGGCTCCCCTTCTCCTTGTTCCCACCAGACGTCTCCGCCACCTGTGAGCAGGACATTGGTAAAAATGGTGTTACGCTGAATCGTGGCCAGAGCGTTGGGGTTGGAGTGCGCATTCGTGCCCGGCGCCACTCCGAAAAAACCCGTCTCCGGGTTCAGCGCCCAGAGTCGACCGTCCTCGCCGGGGCGAATCCAGGCGATGTCATCGCCCACAGTCCAGACTTTGTAACCCTTCTTTCGCAAATGCTCCGGGGGTATAAGCATGGCCAGGTTCGTCTTGCCGCAGGCGCTGGGAAAGGCGGCGGCGATGTAGTCCACTCTGCCGGCGGGATTTTCAATGCCCATGATTAGCATATGTTCAGCCAGCCATCCTTCAGCGCGGGCATACCAGCTGGCGATGCGCAGGGCCAGGCATTTTTTGCCCAGGAGCACGTTGCCGCCGTAGCCTGAACCGACGCTCCAGATGGTGTTATCCTCGGGAAAATGCAAAATGAGCCTTTTATCCAGGCTGAGATCGGCCTTGCTGTGCAGGCCCCTGGTAAAGTTATCGCTCTCCCCCAGCTGCTCCAAAACATCGCGGCCTGCCCGGGTCATGATGAGCATATTCAAGACGACGTAGATGCTGTCGGTAAGCTCGATGCCGATCTTGGTAAAAGGAGAGCCCAGCGGCCCCATGGCAAAGGGGATCACATACATGGTTCTCCCCTGCATCGCTCCCGCAAAGTACTCCCCCGCCTTGCGGTAGGCTTCCGCCGGCTCCATCCAGTTGTTGGTGGGCCCGGCATCCTCTTCTTTTGAAGTGCAGATGTAAGTCAGATGCTCGGTTCGGGCTACGTCGTTGGCCGCTGTCCGGTGATAGAGGCAGCCGGGCCATTTATCTTGATCCAGCCCCACCATTTCGCCGGTGGACATGGCCTCTTCCTGCAGAGCCTTTTTTTGCTCCTCTGAACCGTCAATCCAGACAATCTGATCCGGACGGCAAAGCGCCTCCATGTCCGTGATCCACTGCTGCAGTGTTTTGTTCACAACCATTTAGACACGCCCTTTATTATTTTGTCTATGTTTTAAGCGTCACCAATAAGGATAATTCATGGTGCTCTTGCCCGTTACTGGTTTCCTATATGTATACAAGTGGAACCGTTTAAAGGTTCCACCGATCGGCAAAATAATAATCCGGTAAAATCAAGCCGTTAAGGATTGATTATACAATAGATCAGGTAAAAGTAATAGTCCCAGATCTGCGGGCCCCACAGGAGTACGATGAGATAGGAAAGGGCGATAAAAGGGCCGAAAGGCAAGGCTGTCTTCCCATTCTTTTTGCGAAAGAGGATGACAGCAATGCCCACTGCCGCTCCCAGCAGTACCGCCAGAGAAAAAAGGAGGAGCAGGTCCATCCACCCGGCCAGAAAGCCCAAAACGGCCAGCAGTTTCACGTCGCCTCCGCCCATGCCCCCCCGGCTGACCAGGGCGATGAGCAGGCTGATGCCTCCGCCGGCCAGAAAGCCCAGAGCGGCATCGAGCCAGGTGATCTGGGGGTTGACCGCCTGCCAGAGCAAGGCCCAGGCCAGGAGCATAATGGTCAAAAGGTTGGGGATTTTCTGATGCTCCAGATCAATAGCAGAGATGATGAGCAGAATCGATAGAAGGGGCAAATATCTAAGCAGATCCAGGCTCAGACCGAAACGCCACAGAGCAGCGATAAACAAAAGAGCGGTTAGAAGTTCTACCGCAGTATAGCGGAAAGAGATCTTCGCTCCGCAGTAACGGCACCGCCCTCGCAAAAACAGGTAGCTGAATACCGGGACCAGATCGGCAGTTTTTAGAGGAGATTTACAGTGGGGACAGTGCGAGCCCGGGCGGACGATGGATATTCCACTTGGAAAGCGATAGATCACCACATTGAAAAAGCTGCCCAGGATCAGGCCGAAAAGGGCGGCCCAGGTATAAAGCAGAAGAAGCTCAAAGCTCACGATCTCTCATCCTTTTTATATACCGTTATTTTTTGCGCAGCGGCCTCCTGTAAACTGCAGTATGGCAAAACGGACCCGGTAACCCGTCGGCTCAGGTGTTGCTAAGGTAGTAGCTCAGAATTTTTGTGTCGCGGTGGAATATGCCCGCGATGAGGGCCACCCGCATATACATCCCGTTACGCACCTGTCTCCAGTAGGCCGCCCGGGGGTCGCTGTCCACCTCGGCGTCAATCTCCCGGCGGCGGGGCAGAGGGTGCATGATGATGCCGTCAGGTTTCAGCAGCTCGAGATGCCGCTTTTTAAAGGAATAGTTCTCAATATCTATGCCGGCATGATTGCCCTCTTCCTGATCCCATTCGTCCTGCAGGCGGGTCATGTAGATGGCATCCACTTCGGGGATGACCTTTTCAAAATCACCGGTAACCTTGTAAGCCGTTTTCTGTTCATCTAGAAAGGAGATGATATCTTCTCCGATCTGGTATGCCGGCGGTGCGACAAAATAAAGGGTCATCTCGGGAAAGAGGGTGAGCAGTTTGGCCAGAGATCTGACTGTGCGGCCGCGGCGCAGGTCGCCGACAAAAGCAATTTTCTTCTGTGCAACGCCTCCGCGGTGCATGAAACCGCGCCGCAGGGTGTAGATGTCGAGCAGCGCCTGGGTGGGGTGCTGATCCTTCCCGGAGCCGGCGTTAATCACCGGCACGGGGTGATCGGTCTTGTTCAGCAGGTAAGCGATCTTTTCGGCAAAATTGGCCTGCGGGTGGCGCATGATAATGAGATCAAAATAGAGGGAAAATGTGCGCACCGTGTCCTCTTCGGATTCGCCCTTAACCTCGGATGAAGTTTTGGGATCGCGCACTTCGGCGCATTTTATTCCCAGCATCTGGCAAGCGCTGTAAAAAGAGAGAAAGGTTCTCGTTGAGGGCTGGACAAAGTAGAGCATAGCCCGCTTGTGGTTCAGGGTAGAGGCGAGGTATTCCATGCCGGCCTTGGTCCGGGAAATTTCCCTGATCTTGTCGGCCAGATCACAGATCTCCTCCAAGAAGTCGCGATCAAATTGCTGAACATTGATGCAGTGAAATATTTTTTTTCCCACTGCGCTCCCCCTTTCTGAAGTTCTCCCCGCCGGGACCGCCGGAGCTCGTCCGGGCCGCCGGCCCCCGGGCAATCATCCGGCTGAGGGTAACTTTTGGCTGTTGAATATTTTACAGTTCTATGTCGTTTCCTGCAATAATTATTTTTCAGTTACTGCCGGCAGCGCCTGCGCGGCGGTAAATATTACCGCTACTATTTTCCCTTTAATATTGTATAATGTAAAGGGAACATATGTTCGGGGAGGGCGGCGCCGGTGACCCAGTCCAAAAAAATTCTGCTTGCCGATGCGGAATCATTCTACGCCAGCGTGGAAATTGCGCAAAACCCCACCCTGCGCGGCAAGCCCGTCGCCGTCTGCGGCGACCCCGCTTTGAGGCACGGGATCGTCCTCGCCGCAAGCAAAGAGGCCAAGGCCTTTGGAGTCAAAACGGGGCAGCCGGCCTGGGAATGCCGCCGCTTCTGCCCGCAGATCATCTTCGTCCGGCCCCACATGAAGCGCTACCTCGAATATTCTCTAGAGATGACCCGTATTTTTGAGCAGTTTACCGATCGCGTGGTCCCCTATTCCATCGACGAGCAATTTCTCGATCTGAGCGGCTGTGAGCGCCTCTGGGGAGAACCCCGCGAAGCGGCCCGCCGCATCACCGCGCAGGTCCTGAGCGAGATCGGGATCCGCTGCCGCGTCGGCCTGGGTGAAAACCCGCTCCAGGCGAAGATGGCCTGCGACCGCTTTGCCAAAAAGAGGCCGGACGCCTTTTTTGAGCTGAACAGCGCCAACTATGCCGCCCACGTCTGGCCCCTGCCCATAGGCGATCTTTTCGGGATCGGGCTGCGGATGGAGCGACACTTTCAGCGCATGGCCGTGCGCACCATCGGGCACCTGGCCGGGCTGCCCCGGGAGATCCCGGCCCGCCGCTGGGGGGTCAACGGGCTGCTGCTCTGGCTGAACGCCCGCGGCATCGACTACTCCACCCTGCAGCCCGGTGCATCTCTGCCTCAAAAAGGGGTGGGCCACTGCGCCACTCTGCCCCGGGATTACGCCGACCCGCGGGAAATCGAGGCGGTGCTGCTGGAACTCACCGAGGAGGTCTGCTTCCGGGCCCGCACCCTGGAGAAGATGGGGACGACAGTCCATGTTTACTGCCGCGGCGCCGATTTTGATCACCCTTCAGGTTTCTCGCGCCAGAAAAAACTGCCCGAGCCGGCCTCTGCCGCCCCGGAGATCTACCCCACTGCCCGGCAGCTTTTTCACCGCCACTGGGACGGCCGGGCGGTGCGGGCTTTGGGAGTCACCTTGAGCGGGCTCACCGGTCTCCGCTGTTATCAGCTTTCTCTCTTCAATCGCCGCGAGAGCAGCACTTCGCTCAGCGAGGCCATGGATCAGATTCGGGAGCGCTTCGGATCGACGGCTCTCTTCAGGGCAGCCTCGCTTACTGCGGGAGGGCAGCTTTTCACCCGCGCCAATATGATCGGGGGGCATGAAGGATGACGAAGAAACTCTACCACCAGTTTATTTGCAGCAGCTTGATGCTGCCCGAGCACCGCGCCCGGCTGGCCTTGCACCGCCAAAATTGCGCCCGGGAGATCTGCCGGGAGAGGCCCGCCTTTACTGATGAGCAGCAGCTGGAGCAATTTCAGCGCCTGCTGGATGAATCGCTGCATAGTGGAACGGCACTTACAGTAACCTTTATGGAGAGCGGACGCCGCCGCACTTTTACAGGAGTGGTCTGCGGGCGGCAGCCCGAACCGGATCGGCTTCGCTTTCAATCAGAAGACCGGACGCTCGCCGTCCCCGTCGCGGCAATAGTCTATCTCGAGGCAGGGGCGGACTGTCTTCGCCCGCCTGAATAGACCGTCAGGGCGCCTACCATCTCCACTTCAGGATGGGAATACCGCGCTGGAGCAGCCGCCGCAGAAGAC
>CAZQVX010000094.1:0-6176 GCA_964596845.1 uncultured Syntrophomonadaceae bacterium
CCCTGACCGAATACCGTGAACCGACTTTCACATCTTCGCAGCTGGCGCCATACCGCTTAATGAAGGAGTTGACCGAGGAGTTAGCCGGTTCAGCAGCTGTCTGCCTGCCGGTTATCTCTACCGGCTCCACCGATTCGAAGTACCTGCGCGATCTGGGCATTCCGGCCTACGGGATTGGCCATATGGATCCCGGCTACGATCCCGCCCTTTCGGCAACCATGCATGGCCGCAATGAGCGAATTGACGTTAAAAGCCTCCGCCTGAAAACCGAATTTCTGGTAGAGCTGGCCCGGCGCTACCTGGGATAGCAGCTGCCTGACCCCTCTCGGCTGCTATCCCAGGCGCAGGTTTTGGAATAGCAACAGATAAAAAATGCGCATTTGCGGAATGATCCGGTGTTAATGCAGAATAATGTGCATATAAGGGCTGATTTCTGCCATAATTTGCAGGAAAGAGAACAAATTTTGTCGAATTTATCAGTGCTCAAAGGAGGCGGTCCAGATGTCTCAAAGACTCGGGCTCAGGATCAAAGCACTGCGGCGTCTAAAAAGGGTAACCCAGCAGGAACTGGCCAATATGATCGACATTTCCGTCACCACGCTCAGCTATATTGAAAGAGGCCGAAAAGAGCCATCTCCACATCTACTGGAGAAAATAGCCCTGCAGCTGGATATACCCAGAGAAGAGCTTTTTATTATCGGGGAGCATGATGATGTTCCAGAAATCAAGAACATACCAGGGCGGGCAACAACCGGTTGAAATTGGCCCCATCTGCGTTCGGCCTGCCCTGGCTCTGGCTCCGATGGCCGGGATCACCAGCCATCCCTTCAGGGTTCTAGTAAAAGAACGCGGCTGTGGGCTGGTTTTTTCGGAGATGATTCATGCCCGGGCGCTGCTGAACGAAAGCAGGTATGGTCTCCTGTCGGCCTACTTTCATGAAAGGGAGCGCCCGGTGGGACTGCAGCTTTTCGGTTCACAGCCTGAAGAACTTGCCGGAGCTGCCTGGAAAATGGAAGCGCTGGGGGCAGATCTGGTGGATCTCAATCTCGGCTGCCCTACTCCGCGCATCATGCAAAATGGCGAAGGCGGGGCGCTTATGCGACAGCCGCAGCTTTGCAGCGCTATCTTCAAAGCTGTTGCAGGTTCAGTGGCTTGCCCTGTGACAATAAAGCTGCGGAAGGGTTGGGACGATCACCTGGTTAACGCAGTCGAGATTGCCCGGCGGGCGGAAGAAGCCGGCATTGCAGCTGTGACTGTCCACGGCCGAACTGTGGCCCAGGGATTCAGCGGAAAGGCGGATTGGGGGATTATCAAGGCGGTCAAGAGTGCGGTGAGTATTCCGGTTATCGGCAACGGGGATATCGCTTCTGCGGATGATGCCCTGGCGATGATGGAATCCAGCGGTTGCGACGGTGTGATGATCGGAAGGGCTGCCCTGGGCAATCCCTGGATCTTTGAACAGGTTGCAGCCGGACTCGAAAGGGCGCCGGCGGTAGGTCCGCCCTCGCTGCGGGAGCGGGTCCAAACAGTTTTGCGGCATCTTAATTTGCTCTGCGCATATAAAGGCGATGCGGCGGCGCTGCGTGAGATGCGCCGCCAGGCTGGATGGTATCTGAAAGGATTGCCCGGGGCGGCAGCAGCAAGGCGCCGCCTGGCCACTGCATCCACGGCGGAGGTGTTGCGAGCAATCATTCAAGATGTTATGGTTCCAGGGGAACACTAAATCAGGAGGTGAATCGGGATGTGTCAATCAACTGTATACCTGGTCAAGGACGGCCGGGAAGAAATGGTCATGGAGGATGTCAGTGTGATTACGCCGCAGGGTGAAGATATTTTACTCGTCGGCATGCTGGGCGAAAAGAAACAGATCAAAGCAAAAATCAAAGAGCTGCAATTGATGGATCATCGTATTTTGCTGGAAGAGTGACCATCCGGGTATTTTTTTATAGACCGGCCAGGATTGCACTTTATAGGGGCTGCTCGGGAGAGCGGCTTTTTTTTCTTCTTAAAAATATTTTGTAGCAAGGAGACTGAGAATAATAAATCATGATAGAAATATTATGATTGATTTTTTAAAATTACAATGATAAAATTTGGTTGTCACAAATTTGTGCACAGGGGTGAGCGGGCCGTGCATTTTGAAAATATTATAAGAGTTGGGGAGAAATTAGTCAGTATTGATCGAGCCAGGCGTCTGCTGGAGCGTGTTCTGGAATTACGGTCTAAAGGTCTCTCCCAGCAAGAGGTTGCCCGGCGCCTTTCGCTTGATCGCAGCTTCATCTCCCGTCTAGAAACGATCAGCGAAGTGCGCAGGGGGAAAAGGGTGGCGGTGATCGGCTTTCCCGTGGAAAACAAAGAGGAACTGGTCGAAGTATGTCAGGATCTGGGGCTGGAATTTTATTGGCTCATGACCAACCAGGAGCGTTGGGAGCTGGTTGGGGGCAAACAGGCGCTTGACTTCTTTAACCAGATATTAGATCTCATCGCTCGCCTGAGAGACTATGAGATTCTGGTGCTGGCTGCCTCTGAAAAGTGGTACCGCCTTGCCGACGCGCTGCTCGATTGCCGGATTATCTATTTGGATCTGGGGCCTACTCCGGTCAGGGAAGACAGGCGGATTGATTCGGATAGGTTTCGCGAAATGATTGAACCGGTATTGGCTGATCATAAAGGAAGGGAGCAAAGTTAAGATGAAACATGTAGTCGGTATCAGTTTGGGCGCATCAAAGAGAGATCACGCAGTTACCATAAACCTTATGGGGGAAGAATGCAAAGTTGAGCGTCTCGGAACCGACGGAGATATGGAGAGAATGATCAACCTGATCAAAGAATATGATGGAAAGGTAGATGCTTTTGGTCTGGGAGGAATTGATCTTTACATCTCTGCGGTTGACAAACGCTATGTTTTGCGCGACGGGCTCAGGATCAGTGAAGCTGCCAAAAAGACCCCGATAGTTGACGGGTCGGGGTTGAAACATACCCTCGAACGGCGGGTAATCGAGTATTTAGTGGCCAACACAGACATTTTCAAAGAAAGGCGCAAGGTGCTTTTGACCTGTGCCATGGACCGCTTGGGGATGGCCAAGGCGCTTATAAGCGCCGGCTGCGATGTGACTCTGGGTGATTTTCTTTTTGTGCTTAACTTACCGATGCCGCTGAAATCTTTGAAAAGTCTGGCTCGCCTGGCCCGGCTTGTGGCGCCAATTGTACTCCGTTTACCTTTTTCGATGATTTACCCTACCGGGGAGCAGCAGGGGGAGAACAAACCGCGCCAGACCAAATACTTTTTGGAGAATGAAATCATTGCCGGAGATTTTCACTTCATCCACCGCTACATGCCGCCGGAGCTGCCCGGCAAGATCGTGATTACCAACACTGTTACCAGGGACGATGTGCATTACTTGAAAGAGCGGGGCGTTAAGACCCTGGTTGCCACTACCCCCGAGATGGACGGCCGCTCTTTCGGCACCAATATATTTGAAGCTATCCTCATCTCATTGGCCGGCAGCAACGGGGAGCTTTCTGAAGATCACTACGACCAGATGCTGGAGGAATTGAAGATCACTCCGCGCATCGTGGAGTTGCAGTAGTTTCAAGTAGGGGCAATCGCAGAAGGGGGAGTCCCATGGGCGATCACTTTGCGATAATTGTCTGTCTTTCACAGCCGGGCCGGGTGGCCCGGCTGCCTGTTCTTTCGACTTCTCTGTGGTCCCGCGTTGCACCGATCAAAACGGCCCCACTTATCGGGGTAAGTTCTTCCTTCGGAGAGGCGGCGGGACGCCTCTTCTTTTTGAACTATGGTCCCCGGCAGTTGCAAGGGATCCCCAGGGCTCAATTGACCAAAAATATTATCCGTGCCGGCAGAAAGGCTCAACGTCTGGGCGTCCGTATCTTGGGGCTGGGGCCATGTGTAATGGTAGCCTTGGGTGGTTCTGCGGCGGCGGTTGCGCGAAGGCTTGGCCTGACCCTGACCGGGGGTCACGGCTACGCCGCTGCGGCTGCAATTGAGGGACTGCAAAAAGCGGCCGATTTGCTGGGGCTGAGTCTGGATGAAGCCGCAGTATCGGTTTTAGGGGCGGCTGAACCCCAGGGGTTTGTCTTCACGCAAATGTTGGCGCATGATGGAGTAAATCATCTAACCCTGGTGGACAACGACCATGCCCGCCTGGATCTTTTATCACGCCGGGTGTTGTACGAGTGTGGGGTCGCCTGCAAAGTCAGCATGCATTTCGGCAGGGCGGCGGCACAGGCAGATCTGGTGATCGTTGCCGGTGAGAGGGCTGCTGCGGTGCTTTCGCCCAGTGACTTGAAAAGGGGCGCCATCGTCTGCAACCTGGTAGAGACAGGGGATCTGACCAGGGACATTATCAGTGTACGATCTGATGTAATTGTATTTGACGGGGTCGTTGTCCACCTGCCTGGCGAAGTAAATATAGGGTACGACCTGGGTCTCCCCGGGGGGTGCGTTCATGCCTGGATGGCTGAAGCCGTTATTCTGGCCCTGGAAGGCAGGTTTGATCGCTATTTTCTGGGCCGGGAGATGCAATTTGAAAAAGTATCTGAGATGAGGCGTCTGGCTGAAAGACATGGGGTTGCCATATCCGGGTTTACCGCTGCCAACAAATTTGTTAGTTTCACCGATGTGCAGAGGAACAATTACAGACAGTCGACGCAAAGCCGCCGCCAGATCCATTAAGGGATCTTCTATGCGTCTTCTGAACTTTTTAGCGCTTTTTTGCTCATGCATTTTTTCTGGGCCTTCGGGCTTCCGGTCTTTTTTGTGCGTTTTGTGTGCGTTTTTTGTGCGCTTGACATTTACTGTACAGGCATCTATAATACCTTTGAAATTTATGATCATATTTGCGGAACAATATAGGGCTGTGCGCGTCAATAAGAACTGGTCACAGGCGGTTCCGTTTTTTATTTTACCATCAAAACGCATACAGCCCTATAAGGGCTCATAGTATTGTAATGTTCTTTCAGGAAAATTTCCTTTTAGGGGGAGAATCATTACATGACCAACGAAGAGGTCCTATTAACCAGGGGTGGCCTGGAGAAATTGGAAAAAGAGTTATTTTTTCTGAAATCGGTAAAACGTAAAGAAATTGCCTCCCGGATTAAAGAAGCCATCACTTATGGCGATATCACCGACAACTCGGAATATGAGGATGCCAAAAACGAGCAGGCTTTTGTTGAAGGTAGAATTATAACCCTGGAAAAAATATTGCGCCGGGCCCGGGTTCTTGAGAAAGGTAGCAGCAACAACAACTATGTAACGGTTGGTTCAACAGTAAAGCTAAAAGACATTGAAATGAATCGCGAGTATATCTATACCATTGTTGGCACTGCAGAAGCGGATCCCGGCGACAGCAAAATTTCCAACGAATCTCCCGTTGGCAGAGCCATATTGGGTTTAAGCATTGGTGAAGAAGTAGAGGTGAAGGTTCCGGCAGGATCACTTAAATACAAGGTCCTGGAAATAAGCTAAACTTTGGGGGTAATTGAATGGATCAGGATCAGCTTAACGAACTGATGAAGGCCAGGCGCCAGAAGATGGTTCAGCTGAGCGAAAAGGGGATTGAACCCTTCGGCAGCAAGTTTGTCCCCAGCCATTACTCGGCGGATATTGTCGAGCAATTTGAAACCCTGGGAGACAAGGAAGTATCCCTTGCCGGTAGGCTGACCGGCATCCGCACCCACGGGAAAGCCGCTTTTGCTGACCTGCAGGATTATAAAGGTAAAATACAGATTTACTTCCGCCTTGATCAGCTGGGCGAGGATAAATACGGTCTGATCAACCTGTTTGATATCGGCGATATCATTGCTGTGGAGGGGCCTGCTTTCAAGACCAAAAAAGGAGAAATTACTGTAGCGGTGCATGATTATCACTTTCTCACAAAAGCGCTGCGGCCACTTCCTGAAAAATGGCACGGTTTAAAGGATGTCGAATTGCGCTACCGCCAGCGCTACGTTGACCTTATTGTCAACGAGAATGTCAGGCAAACTTTCATCCACCGCAGTAGGATTATCCAGACGATGCGTGATGTGCTGAATGAATGGGGTTTTCTCGAGATGGAGACGCCTATCATGCAGACAATAGCCGGTGGCGCCCTGGCCCGCCCTTTTATTACATATCACAATGCCCTTGATATCAAGCTCTATCTGCGCATTGCTAC
>CAZQVX010000095.1:0-6086 GCA_964596845.1 uncultured Syntrophomonadaceae bacterium
TTTACCACCAACTGCATCGTCCCGCCCCGCAGTGAAGAGGTCAGGGGCAGGATCTTTACCACTGGTTCCACGGGCTATCCCGGCTGCACGCATATTATTCCCGACGATAAGGGTAAAAAAGATTTCTCTGAAATCATCGCCCTGGCTAAGACCCTTCCCCCGCCTGATGAAATCGAAAGCGGGACCATTACCGGCGGCTTCGCCCACAACCAGGTGCTGGCCCTGGCTGACAAGATCGTCGAGGCTGTAAAAACCGGGGCGATTAAAAAATTCTTCGTCATGGCCGGCTGCGACGGCCGGATGAAGTCCCGGGAGTATTACACCGAATTCGCCAAAAAACTGCCGCAGGATACCGTGATCCTTACGGCGGGCTGCGCCAAATACCGCTACAACAAGCTGCCGCTGGGCGATATCGGCGGTATCCCCAGGGTGCTGGACGCAGGGCAGTGCAACGATTGTTATTCTCTGGCTCTTATCGCGCTTAAACTCAAAGAGATATTCGGCCTGGACGACATTAATAAGCTGCCCATCGCTTTCAATATCGCCTGGTATGAGCAGAAAGCGGTGATTGTGCTCCTGGCACTGCTCTTCCTGGGCATCAAGAACATTCACCTCGGCCCCACTCTGCCCGGCTTCCTTTCCCCCAATGTAGCGGGGCTCCTGGTAGAAAAATTCGGGCTTGCCGGTATCGGCACCGTCGATGCTGATATCGAACTCTTCATGGCCCAATAGCACCAGCCAAAGGAACAGTCACTTTGGCAGGTCTGAGCCTTAGCCGCAGGGACAGGCACTTTGACAGGTAATTGCGGGGCTGCCCGAAAGCCGCTCCCCATAAGGAAGTAATTTACTGTTTGCGGGGCGGCATAGCCTTTTGACTATGCCGCCCCGCTTACTTTACAAACGATTCGATGACGATCTGGGATCGGACTATGTCAATAATGCAATCAATTATAAATGCAGTGACTTGCGCCCATGCAGGAATCTTCAGAATTATGATGAATAGGGTATAAGTAATAAACAGCACGCCTCCCGGAAGCATCCGCAGCCTAAACCTTGCGTTTTTCACTATATTCTGGAGGGATCAGCATGGATAGATTCTGGCTGAAAAGCTACGAGCCTACTGTTTCACCCGGCATCGATCTCCCCGAGATATCCCTTTATGAAATGTTTAAGCGCTCTGTAGAGCGTTATCCCCGGCACAAGGCTGTCTCCTTTATGGGGCGTGAATTCACTTATCAGGAACTGCTCGCCATGATCGATGCCTTCGCCACCGCCCTGGAAAGTCTTGGCGTCAAAAAGGGCGACCGCGTGGCCATTCACCTGCCCAACTGTACACAGTTTCCTATCGCTTTTTATGGGGCCATGGCCATAGGCGCCATTGCCGTCCCTTGCAATGTCATGTATGTGGCCCGCGAGTTGATCTATCAGTTAAATGATTCCGGGGCTGCCACAATCGTGACCTTGACCCGTTTTTACAAACTGGTCTAGAAGATACAACCACAAACAGGATTAAAGAATATCATCGTGACCAATATCAAAGATTATTTCCCCGGGATGCTCCGCTTCCTCTACACCGCCATGAAAGAGAAAAAGGAGGGGGACCGGGCCAAGATCGCCCCGGATGATTACCCTTTTCTTAATCTCATGTGGGCAAACAGAGGCAGAAAGCCGTCGCCTGTCGAGCTAGCGCCCGCAGACAGGGCCGCCTACATGTATACCGGGGGCTCTACCGGCACTTCCAAGGGGGCGGTGCTGCAGCATCGCCATATCCTGGCCAACACCCGGCAGATGGAGGCCTGGATGCCAACCTTTGAGGAAGGCAGGGAGGTCCTTTTAGCGATACTGCCCTTTTTTCATGCCTATGGGATGACCATGGCCCTGAACCTGCCCCTATTTGTGGGATGCAAGACGGTGCTGCTGCCTCGCTTTGTGCTTAAAGATGTCCTTAAAACCATCGATAAAGAGAAACCTACCCTGCTACCCGGGGTGCCGACCATGTATGTGGCCATCAACAATGCCCCCGACCTGCACAAATACGATCTCAAATCGATAAAAATATGCATGTGCGGCGCCGCCCCGCTGCCTGCCGAAGTGCGGCGGCAGTTCGAGAAAAATACCGGCGGCAAGCTGGTGGAGGGTTACGGTCTTACAGAAGCCTCCACACTGGCCTGCGCCAACCCCATCTACGGCAAAAACATTACCGGAAGCGTGGGCCTGCCTGTGCCTGATACAGAGGTAAAAATCATGGACATCGAAAGGGGCGAAGTAGAGATGCCCCTGGGCGAAACCGGCGAGATCTGCATCCGGGGTCCGCAGATGATGGAGCGCTACCATAACATGCCCGAAGAGACGGAACAGAACCTGCGTGACGGCTGGCTCTACACGGGGGATATCGGCAGGATGGATGAAGAGGGCTATACCTATATCGTGGACCGGAAAAAAGATATGGTCATCTCCGGCGGCTACAATGTTTACCCGCGGGACGTTGAGGAGGTTCTTTTCACTCATCCCCAGGTTTTGGAGGCCGCCGTGACGGGGATTACCGATCCTTACCGCGGAGAAACACTCAAGGCCTACGTGGTGCTCAAGGATGGCGAGAAAGCCACTGCCGGGGAGATAGTTGAATTCTGCAAAACTAACCTGGCGGCATACAAGGTGCCCCATCTGGTCGAGTTCAGAGCGGAGCTGCCCAAAAGCATGGTCGGTAAAGTGCTCCGACGCGTCCTACGCAAAGAAGAGGCCCATAAGGCCGCCGGCCATAAGAATTGCTAAACTGGTTCCAGGTAAACCTGGCGCCAGGCGCCAGGTTTGAAAATTGTCCGCCTTCGCCGCCGCGGCGCCGGCTGCCGTCACTACCCATCTTTACGTCCATCTGGGCCCGGCCCGGGGGGTGTAACGGCGTTTTTACCTAACCGCCGGGGCAATCCACCTTCTTCCCCAGGCCATCATAAGTGATCATACGGTGCATCCTTTCATCCCTTTTTCGGGTTTGCCATAGACCCGTTCAGGATACTATAATCACTCTTAACGATACAGACAGAATAGAAAATGAGGCTTGGCGCTGACAGGAACAGTAAACACATTTGGACTGTTATTGCTGGTGGTGCTTTTAAGCGGCGTCGGGGTGGCGGGTTACCACCCCGAAGGCTCCAAACTGGCCCATTTCGTCAGCGAGGACGACAAAGCAGGAACAGCGATGGCCATATTTTCGGTGTGGGGAAATCTCGGCCACGGCCTCGGCCCTATCCTGGCCGTTGCCGTCCTCAGTTTTTCGGGTTTGGGCTCGGTTCACTATATCATGATCCCCGGCCTGCTGGCCCTCCCCGGAATTGTCCTCGCCCTGATCCTGCCCGACATCCGGGCCGGCAACTCTGCCGCAGGCCCGGAACAAGCCCTGCCCAGGCAGAGTTAGTGAATTTTGGTGTCTGGCACCAAAATTCACTAACTATAAGGGAGGTTCCTTCTGGCCGGGGACTTCCAGCGCTACGTCGCTCAGGGGGAAGGTGACACAGGGGTGGATGTAGTTGTAAGCGGCGTCGGCCAGCCTGCGCTTGTCGAAGGCGGCGGGAACGAAGACCTCTCCCGAGAGCAGTTTTGTATGGCAAAAGCCGCACTCGCCGCTGCGGCAGCGCGAGGGGGCGGCAATGCCGGCGCGCTCGAGCGCCACCAGCAGGCTCTCCCCGGCGGCGCAGGTTAAATTCTTGGTCTCGCCGCGGACGACTGCCTTCAGAGTAAAGGACTCTCCACTGGCGCCGGGATAGTCCGGCTGGAGGGCGGGATCCCTGCATTCCCCCGTTACTTCGCGGCGAACCCGGCGCGGCGGCAGGCCCAGCTTATCGATCTGCGAGCCGCAGTAATCATACATCGCCTGGGGGCCGCATAAAAAGATGCTGTAGTCGCCTGCGGGGGCGTATTTTCTGATCAGCCCGGCGGTGATAAACCCGGACTCGTATCCCGCCGCCGGCTCATCGCTGAGCACATGGATTACCCTGACCCGGTCAGTCACCTTCGCAAGGTCGTCGAACTCCTTCTTAAGCAGGATCTCCCCCGCTTTCCGGCTGCCGTAGAGCAGCGTCAGGCGGCAGCCCTCCGTCCCGCCGGCGATGGCGCAGGCCAGCGAGTAAAAGGGGGTAACCCCGCTGCCGCCGGCAATGCCCACAATTTCTCCGGCATCGCGCAGCGGCTCAAAAGTGAGATTTCCCTCAGGCCCGGTGAGTGTTACCGCGTCGCCTACCTCCCAGCTTTTCAGGATGTGTTCCGAGGCAAAACCGCCCTCAGTCCGTTTTATGGTCAGGACATAGCGCCCGGCAAGAGCGTCGGCAGGCGCCGATCGAATGGAATAGGGGCGCAGCAGCCTGGAGCCGCCGACAGCCAGGTAGACGCAAACATACTGGCCTGCGCTGAAAAGGGCCAGCTCCCTCGTGCCCCTGCTCTCGTCAGGCTCCAGGGTGTAGCTCCCGGCGTAATCGCCGTGCAGCTCAACCTTCCGGATCCTGGTATACTGCCATACCGGGTGGAAGGCCCGCATAAGCCTGTTCACCGGGTAATCGGCGAGCAGCGGGGCGCCGGGCGCTGCCTCGATAGCTGCGCTGCGCTCGCTCATGATATTGAAAAACCCCAGGGGATCCAGGTTCAGCTTGACTTCGTTGCCCATTCTAGCGTCCCTCCTTTATATCCTGCGCCGCCAGCTGCGCCATCTGATGGCCGTTGATGTATGTGGAGCTGTAACCCATGGTCCTGACGCTGTGGCCGCCCGCGAAGCGCAGGCCTTCAATCCACTGCTCGCCGCCCATGCTCATGATCCGCGGCAGCATGGCATCCCAGCCGGCGCCGTGGTAGCCGTAGAAAGAGCCGCCCGGCGTGTCAAGATAGCGGGCAAAGGTGGCCGGCGTGGACACCGAGATCTCCTCGATACAGTCCGAGATGGTGATCCCCGTGGCCTGTTCGTAGATATCGATGACCTTTTTAGCCAGGCGGTTCTTTGTCGCCTTGTAATCGGCGGGCTTGACTTCATCCCAAACGCCGGGCGCAAAAAGCTGGGTCGCCCAGAGGATGGTCGTGCCCTTGGGACTGCAGCCGGGGACGTCTATGTTCAGGCAGTTCATCACGAGAAAATCGTTGCGGTCCAGCGTGTACATGCCCTTTTGCTGCTCATCGGAATCGGGGGTATCGCTGATAAAAACGCTGTAGTCCCTGATCCCCAGTTCCTCCGGTGATCTGTCCAGCCCCAGGTAAACGCAGAAGCCGCTCATCCCCAGCGTGCGCGCATTGGTCAGCTTTAAGGCCCACTCAGGCACCTCCTCGGGAGGGATCATGACCCCAAAGGCCCGGTCGGGGTAAAAGTTGGCGATAACCTGCCTGGCCCGGATCACGCTGCCGTCCCGTGTTTTCACACCCGTACAGCGCCCCTCCCGGACCATGAATTCACAGACCTCAGTGTTGTACCAGACCTCACCCCCGCGATCACGAATCGCCTGTTCCAGCGCCAGGGAGATTTCATGGGAGCGGTTTCGGGGGATATAGGCGCCCATGGAGATATAGCGGTAGACCATGATGGAGTAGAGCATAAAGGAGAACTGGCTGCGCGGAGTGCCCATATAGGGCCAGTAAGTCATCACAATTTGCTGCGCTCTTGAGGGCATCTGCAGTTCATCGAGCACAGGGCCTGCAGGCATGTTGGCTACCTTCAAAAAGTTGGAGTGATCACTTTGCAGTACACCGAAGTCGGGTTGGCCGCGCTGAAGGTAGTTCAGCGCCCGGCCCACATCGCCGGCCAGTTTGAAAAAGTTGGTGACACTCTCTGCACTGCCGGGGACCTCCCGCTCCACGGCGCGGACAAAATTCTTGATGCCCACGGGCGCTGTCACATCGTAGCCCCCGGGCCCATTAACAATGGTGCGGAAGGCATCTCTGACGGGAAGCATCTCCACCTCCGCCCCCAGCTCTTTGAAGATCTGCTGAACGTTGCCGGGGTTCCCGGGAGAACCATAGTCGGCCATCTCATGCAGTGACGGTTCGAACTCAAAGCGGCCCCGCCGGAAGCTCGTGGCGCAGCCGCCGGGAATGTTGTGCCTCTCCACCAGCAG
>CAZQVX010000096.1:0-4264 GCA_964596845.1 uncultured Syntrophomonadaceae bacterium
CCGGTTTACAGCACTCACCGCGGCACCACCTACAACAGCTACCTGATTGTTGACGAGAAGGTTACCCTGATCGATACAGTTTACGCTCCTTTTGCCGGGGAGATGCTTGAGCGAATCCGAAAGATCGTCGACCCCTCACAGATTGACTATATCGTCATGAACCATGTGGAGACAGATCATTCCGGAGCGCTGCCCGAGGTCATGAAACTGGTTCCTCAAGCCAAGATCTTCTGCACCGCCAAAGGGAAGGCGGGCCTGATGAAGCACTACTACGGAGAATGGGATTACCGGGTTGTTGAAACCGGGACCGAACTTTCGCTGGGCAGGCGCACTTTGAGCTTTATCGAGGCACCCATGCTGCACTGGCCCGACAGCATGTTCACTTACATTGCCGAAGATGCGCTGCTCATGCCCAACGATGCTTTTGGCCAGCACCTGGCCAGTGCATATCGTTTTGACGATGAAGTAGAAAACAGGATCATCATGGAGGAGGCGTCCCGCTACTATGCCAACATCCTCTATCCTTTCAGCAAGCTGGTCCTGAAGAAACTGGAGCAGGTAAAAACCCTGAATATCCCCATATCCATGATTGCTCCCAGCCATGGGGTGATCTGGCGGAAAAACCCGGGGCAGATTATTGAAGCCTATCAGCGCTGGGCCTCGGGCGAATGGCTTCCCAGAGCGGTGGTGGTCTACGATACCATGTGGGGGAGCACCGAAGCTATGGCCCGCACCATTGTCGAGGGGATTGCTGCTGAGAAAGTTGATGCCAAATTGATCAAGGTTTCCATCCGCGACACCAATAACATCTTCACCGAACTGCTCGAGGCTCGCCTTCTGGTGGTCGGTTCTCCGACGATCAACCGCAGCTATCTCTCCGTGCTCTCACCCTTCCTCGACGATCTTGCCGGCCTCAAGCCGGTCAACCGCTTAGGCGCCGCTTTCGGCTCTTACGGCTGGAGCAGGGGGGCGGTCAAAGCGATGGAGGAAAAACTGCAGGCGGCGGGCCTCACTTTAGCCCGTGACGGCCTGGAGGTGCTCTGGGTGCCCGATGATGAGGAGATCAAGGGCTGTTTTGAATGGGGCCGTGCCCTGGCCCAAACCGTAAAAGGCCAGGGCAAACAATAACGAAAGGGGTTTGAAGATGGAGAAATGGGAATGTGACGTTTGCGGTTACATCTATGATCCGGCGGAAGGGGACAGCGAAGCGGGGATAGAGCCGGGGACCTCTTTTGAGGACCTCCCCGAAGACTGGGTTTGCCCGGACTGCGGCGTGGGCAAGGAACAGTTCAGCAAGCTGGAGTAGCCGCGCCGCAGCGGGATATCATCGAAGCTAAGGCGGGGATGCCCTGAAGGGATCCCCGCCCGGTGAACATGTAATCACCCTTTATCAATCATTATTCGCATATCGCTTATCCCACATTTCGAATCCCGGGAAGAGAACAGTTCAGCGATGAGTCCGCTGTGACCGGAAGATGGAGAGTGCAGAAGGGCAACCCTGAGGTTGCGGGTATTGCATTAAAAAATCTATCTATCGAGCGGGGAGTGGCGATGGCTCTAAACTTAAAGACATACACCGGTAAAGAAAAAAACTTTTACCTGTTGGGTGTTGTCGGACAGAACATTCTCTATAATATTATCGGGGTGGGGCTGGTCCTCTATTATACGGAGGCTCTTTATGTGCCTCCGGCAATCGCAGCGGTGCTCATGCTGGTGGCGCGGCTGTGGGATGCTTTCAACGATTTTATCATGGGCGCTATTGTCGACCGCACCAGATCGAGGTGGGGCAAATGCAGGCCTTATCTGCTTTTTGCCCCCATGCTGATCTTGCTTGCTACTGTGGGGGCTTTCTCGGCAACCTTTAATTATCTTCAAAAACCAACGCTGACCGTTATCTTCATTTATGTTACCTATATTCTATGGGGCATGCTCTACACCGTTGCCGACATCCCCATGTGGGGGGTCACCGCCCTGATGACCGAGAGCGAAAAGGATCGGACCAAGCTGCTCTCGCTGGCCAGAATCGCCGGCGCCGTCGGCAGCGCCGTTACGCTGCTGCTCTATGTCACTGTGGTAGGTTTGTTCAAAAATACAGGGTATACCTTTATTTTCCCCACCAGCGGGGCTTACGGTTATTTCATGGCTACCCTCGTCTACGCGTTGATCGGTTATGCGCTTTTCCAGCTGCAGGGCTTCAATGTACGGGAAAAAATTAAGCCCACTTACAAGGAAACCAACATTTTCAGAAACTTCGCCCTGCTGAGCAAAAATAAGCCCTTTCTCCAGGTCATGTTTTCGGGCGTCCTGGGCAGCACCAAGGTGATGTTGGCCAGCTGCTCAAGTTACCTCATCCTGTGGTACTATGCCAACGGCAATGAGGCCGGCACCATGTTTTACTACGCCGTCATCGGCGGCGGCTATTTTGTCGGCAACCTTTTGGCCATGTATTTCACCCCCGCTCTGCTTAAAAAATTCTCTAAAAAGAGCTTATATAACTGGTCCCACCTCTGGAGCGTGATTCCCTTTGGCATCGTTTTCCTGCTTTACGCCTTCCGCCTGGATACGGTGCCTGTTATCGCCGTGATGATCATTTTTGCAGGCGCGATGCAGGGTTTTCCCACGGTGCTGCAGTCATCCATGATCGCCGATTCCGTGGACTACCTGGAATGGAAGACCGGGGAGAAGGCGGATGGGCTCTGCTTTGCCGGGCAGACCTTCCTGGCCAAACTGCAGGCGGCGGTATCTTACTACGGAGCGTTGCTGGTGCTCAGCTTCGTGGGCTACAACGCCGAGGTGATGCAGAATTTTGTGGCCGGTGGGGGGATCGCCCGCGAGCAGTATCCCGAGGTGATGATGGCCCTCTTTATCATCATCACTCTCCTGCCTGCGCTCGGTTCCGTCTTATCCGTTATCCCCACCTGGCGCTACTGCCTTACGGAAAAAGAGCATGGCCGGATTTTAAATGAGCTGAACGAGAGGCGGCGGCAGAGAGAGCTTGAGGAAGAGGCGGCGGCACCTCTGGAAGAGGCCAACGCCTGACGGGGCAACCCTGCGTAAAGCCGGATCATCAGCGCCGGGCGCCGGAATAATACAGGGCCCCGGCGCCCGGGTTACATGGAAAGGGGTCTAACAGGCCGGAGAACCTGCCGGATCGCACCTAGACGTTAAAGCGGAAGTTGATGATATCGCCGTCTTGCACGGGATAATCTTTGCCTTCCAGGCGGAAGAGGCCGGCCTCTCTGACCCCGGCGGCGCTGCCCAGCCGCGCAATATCGTCGTAATGGAAAATCTCAGCCCGGATAAAGCCGCGCTCGATATCCGAGTGAACCTTACCGGCGGCCTGCCGGGCTGTAGCGCCCCGGCGTACTGTCCAGGCCCTTACCTCATCTTCGCCCACTGTAAAGAAAGAGATCAGGCCGAGCCGCTCGTAGGCGGTGCGGGCCAGTCGGGCCAGGCCCGACTCCCTCAAGCCCAGGTCAGCCAGAAAAGCCTCCCGATCTGCGGGGGGCAGTTCGCCGATCTCCATCTCCACCCGGGCGCAGATCTCGATTACCGGAATTCCACGGGCGGCGGTGTAGTCCCGGACGCGGCTGCGTTCGGGGTAATCGTGAGCGGCCAGCTGCGCTTCATCTAAGTTGAGCGCCATGATCAGCGGTTTTTCGCTCAGAAAGAGCTGCCCGGCCAGCAGCTCACGCTCGGTATCGCTCAAAGGTACGCCCGCAGCGGGGCGCTCCTGCTCCAGGGCCTCCCGCAGGCGTTCGAGCACGGCGATCTGGGCTGCGGCGCCGTTTTTTACCTTCGTGGTATTTTTCAGACGGGCCAGCCGGCCCTCCACAGCCTCGAGATCGGCCAGGAGCAGTTCGCTGTAAAAGTCGAGCAGCTCACGGTAAGGCGCCGCCGGTTCACCTCTTAAGACCGCTCCGCCGGCTCCATTTTCATTAAAGGCGTGGATTACCTGGACCAGCGCGTCTGCGCCTCTGGCCTCATCGAGCAGCCGGGCGGTCCGGGTGGCGCCTTCCTCCCGGTGGGCGCCCGGGATGTCCTTGAAGTCGATGCGGGCGTAGACTGTTTTACGAGGCCGGTAGAGGCCGGCCAGAAAATCAATGCGGGTATCGGGCACCACGGCGCTGCCCTGGCGGACCCCTGCGGCGGCAAAACCGGTGGGCGCCCTTTCTCCCGTCAAGAGGTTAAAAAAGGTGGTCTTTCCCGACTGGGGCAGGCCCACCAGTCCGATCTGCATAAACAACTCATCTCCCCGGCATGT